>JAGXLC010000046.1 GCA_018334875.1 Bacteroidales bacterium
ATGTATCTGTATAACCGTGAAACCGAAGAGATGAAGAAGCTCTCCGGGTATGATGGTGAAGCCACCTTCCATCCGGTAGAATTCAGCTCCGACAATAAATTCCTTTATTATCGTACCGATAAAAACAGTGAATTCGATTATTTAAGCAAGATGAACCTTGAAACCGGGGAAAGCGAAACGGTTTTTGAAACAGACTGGAGCGTAATGTATGCCCATCATTCTTACAACGATAAGTACAGGGTAATTGGCATCAACCAGGATGCTCAGACGGTGATTAAGGTGTTCAACCTGGAAACGGGAGAGCAGGTAGATTTCCCGGAGTTTGAAAATAAAAACATCACTTCCGTGAACATTTCAGAAAGCGAGGAATTGATGGCATTCTACGTATCGAGCTCCAAATCCCCGGGTAATCTGTACGTGTATAATTTCAACACCGGTGATTACAAAAAATTGACCAATACGCTGAATCCGGAGATCGATACAGAAGACCTGGTTGAAGGTGAAGTGGTGCGTTATAAGTCATTTGACGGAATGGAGATTCCGGCTATTTCATATAAGCCTCATCAGGCTTCAGAAGATAACAAGATTCCTGCGCTTGTTTGGGTTCACGGCGGTCCGGGCGGCCAGTCACGGATCGGGTACAGGGCTACGATACAGTACCTGGTGAACCATGGATACGCAGTGATTGCTGTTAATAACCGCGGCAGCAGCGGTTACGGAAGAAGCTTCTACAAAGCTGATGATCGGAAGCATGGGGATGAGGACCTGCAGGATTGTATCTATGCCAAGAATTACCTGGCTCATACCGGCTGGGCCGATACAAGCAGGGTTGGTATCATCGGTGGTTCCTACGGCGGCTATATGGTGGTTGCTGCGTTAACCTTCACACCAAATGCCTTTGACGCCGGAGTAGATATTTTCGGAGTGACCAACTGGCTCCGAACATTGAGAAATATCCCGGAATGGTGGGAAGCCCAAAGAAATGCCCTGTATACGGAGCTGGGTAATCCTTACAAGGACTCTACCTATCTGAAAAAGATTTCACCTCTTTTCCATGCCGAAAACATCCGTCAACCCCTGATGGTGCTCCAGGGAGCCAATGATCCAAGGGTACTGAAAAAAGAATCGGATGAAATCGTGGAGAAAGCCAGGGCGAACAATGTACCTGTTGAGTATGTAGTATTTGAAGATGAAGGACACGGATTCACTAAAAAGGAAAATGAGATAGAAGCATACGGAAAAATACTGAAATTCCTGGACCGGCATTTTAAAGGAAAAGAACCCTCGGGCGAATGATGTTGACATTTTTGCCTGTTTTATAACATACCGGGCATAAATTGTTGAATGTCCGGTATATTTTTATAACCTTTGTGGATTCAGTTACGTATGCGCATTTTTAGTTATGGAGATTTTTGAAATCAAATTAACAAAAGCTGTCAATATTTTGTTTCAACACATTTTGCAACACAGAAAATATGTTGTAGATTTATATTATTGATTGACTATTATGACAAAAGATTCTCATAAAAACCGGGTTGGATTCTTTGTTTCATCGGATTCATGGATCAATCATCAGCAATGGCACCATGAAGTTTCCCGTGCATTGTACGGGAGGGGTTATGCTGTGAGCATAATTGCCCCCAAAGGAAGCAAATTGTATTCCAAATCAAAGCGTTATGGAATTCCTTTTTCCCGGTTCAAAAAGAGAATCTTTCTTTTAACCGCCATTATCGGATTAATTAAGATATTACGCAGGGAATCCATTTCTACCCTGTTCATTAACCATCCGAAAGATCTCAGAAAAGCCGCCTTAGCCGCAAGACTTGCCGGTGTAAAAAAGATAATTTACAGGAGGGGCACGGTTTCTCCTGTTAAAAGAAATCTTATCAACAAGTGGATTTTTAACCGGATGATCACAGAGGTGATAACCAACTCGGATGCCAACAGGGACGTTATGATCAGGAAGAAACCAAAATTGTTTCACAAGGAAAAGATCAATGTAATCTACAACGGACTGGACATCTCAAAATTTGATGAGAAGAATCTGGCCGTGCATAATTTCAGAAAGAACGGTGAAGTGATCATTGGATTACTAACCGGGCATTTCAACAAAGATCGCTTCATTCAGTTAATCCGGATGATCAACCGTGACTCCGGAATTTCTTCCCACTACAGATTTTTGATATACGGCAACAAACACAAAAATTCCGACCTGAGTAAAAGACTTAAGGGGTTGGGGGTAAAAGGTAATTTGGTACATTGGGATTCCAGATCGAAAAACCTGCTTGATTTCATGAATTCCATTGATGTTTTCATGTCAGGTTATCTCAGGCATAGCTTCAACTATCCGGTCCTTTACGCAATGGCTCTGAACAAGCCCGTTATTGGCTATAACGTGGGAAGCAACCCGGAAATGATCAGGGACAACAGCAACGGCTTTTTGCTGAAATCCGGTGATCTTCAGGGAGCCATAAAAAAACTGGAGGCCCTGACCGATGATCAGCTCAGAAAGAGACTGGGTGAGGAGGGAAGAAAAACGGTCCGGTCAAAATTTAATTTTCAGCAGTCGATAGACCAAATTGAAGAATTGATTGAGCAATGAAGGAGGATATCAACCGGGCACTGGAGGTATTAAGATCAGGAGGCGTTATACTTTATCCTACGGATACCATATGGGGTTTGGGCTGTGATGCTACCAATCCCGAGGCAGTAGAAAAAATATACCGGATAAAAGAACGGGACCCAAATAAAAGCATGCTTATACTGGTGGATTATCCTGCCCGCGTTGAGCGCTATGTGGAAGATATGCCCGATATTGCCTGGGATTTGATCGAAGTTACCAATAAGCCCCTAACCATTATCTACCATCAGGCACAAAATCTTGCGGAAAATCTGGTGGCTTCCGATGGCAGCATCGGAATAAGAGTGGTACAGGATAAGTTTTGTCAGCAGTTGATCACCCGGTTCGGGAGGCCTGTTGTATCTACATCTGCAAATCTGGCCAATCAGCCGGCACCCGCCAATTTTAAGGAAATAGACCGGACAATTATCGATTCCGTTGACTATGTAGTCAAATGGAGACAGAATGAAACAAAAAAATCCTCTCCTTCGGGTATCATTAAGCTGGGACCCGGAGGAGAGGTTGAAGTCATCCGCGAATGATGAATTCCCTTAATCTTTCACTACCTTGCCAGATCCGGAAATATCGGCATCAATAACTGGATTGCCGTTATATCGAACCTTGCCGCTTCCGGACACATCTGCTTCCAGATTTTCCGTTACATGAACATCGCAACTGCCCGAACCTGAAATGGATATTTGCGCTCTACGGAGCCTCAGGTCAGAGGCATGAAGCTCACCGGACCCGGATATGCTTATATCCAGGGATTCGCCAGAATTTCTTCCGGCCAGTCGTATATCCCCTGAGCCGGAAATGGACGCGTTAATGTTTGCGGCTTCCAGCTCGTCAATTTTGATCTCACCGCTACCCGATACATTGAACTGAACATCCTCTGTTGAGATGGGGGTTCTTGCAATAATATTCCCTGACCCTGATAAACTCAGCTCTTCCACTTCTTTGGTGGTGACATAGATTTTCACTTTTTTGTTGTTCCAGCTAAATCTGAACGGCTTATTGTGTTTTATTTTTAGCCGCCCATTTTTCACAGTCGTTTCAATATCGTCTAGTAAGTCTTCATCTCCTTCAATTTCCAACTTGTATTCATCTCCTTGTGTGAGATAAAGATCGCCGGAAACCGACATGCTTATCTTTGAAAAAGCAGAAACTTCACGGTTTTCTTTTTTGTCATTACTAAAAACGTGTGCATTGGCCTCACTAAGCAAAAGCCCGGTAATCAAAATAAAACCGAATATTACTGTCATTGATTTGGTTTTCATAGTTGTATCTTTTTATGTTTTCTGTATTATAAATACGAGGAATTGTTATTATTGCTGCATATTTTTTGATCCAATTCATTATAGTTTTTGTTTGGTGTAGGGGAGCAACAGATAAAATTTTTAAAGACTGAAGCTTATGCAACACGATTATGTATTTTATCACCGAACACCGATACAGGTTCGGTTTAACGATGTGGATATTATGGGACATGTCAATAATTCGGTATATCAGCATTATTTTGATTATGCCCGGCTGCAGTATTTTGAAGAGGTTTTTGGCCGCCGCATCAACTGGTATGAAGAGGTTCTGGTATTGGTGAATATTGAGATTGATTTCATAAAACCTGTATATATGTATGATCCGGTTAAGGTACTTACCAAGGTGTATCATCTCGGCAACAAAAGCCTGAAGATGGAACAGCGCCTGGTGAGCGAACAGGAGTCTGACGTGCGTTGCCAAAGCAGGTCCGTACTTTCGGGATTCAATTATAAAAAAGGAGAATCCATTCCGCTGTTGGCTGAATGGAGAACGCGGATTAAGCGTTTTGAGCAGGATGTGGATTTTTAAAGACCAGATTTAACCCGAATAATGCATTTGAATAAGCGAAGGGAAGGTTAAATTTCAAGCAGTCCTTCTGGTATGTGGTTTTTTAGGATTTGGTCTTCCTCATCGATCTCGTAGATGGTTTCTTCATTCACCGGAACTTCAATCAGATTATCCCCGTGACGGACCTGCAGAAGCATGTTGGAGGGAATTTGCAGGACTTCCTCGACCTTTCCGATCTCATTGTCATTTTGGTCAATCATGGTGAATCCAACCAATGATTCGTAAGAATCGGCCGGGCTTTGCTTTAGCTTTTCCCACTCTTTTTGAGGCAGGTACCAATTACAACCGGTGAGTTCGTTGGCTGCTTCGATGCTGTCGATGTCTTCAAGTTTAAGGATAGCAGTTTGAGTGGATTTCAGCATGATATGCTCAATAAAAAATGGAACCAATCCTCCATTGATTTCAATGAATATTGATTCCATTTTTAGGAAATCTTCAGAAAGTCCTTTGTCACCGCTTATGATAAGTTCACCATCTTTTCCGTGTGATTTAAGAACTTTCCCTAATTTATCCGTTGTGTCAAATTTCATTCATGCAACCGAAAAAGTTTATTCTTCCTTCTTTTCGGCCTGTTCATCCGTTCCGCCTTCCTGCTTGTCTTCTCCTGATTCTTCAGACTTATCTTCACCTGCTTCTGCTGAGGCATCTTCAGCTTTGGCTTCAGATTTTCCGGATTTTGACTGCTCTTCTTCGGCGGTTTCTTCAGCTCCTTCTGCTTCTGCTTTCTCTTCTTCTGCCTGTTCGGCGTTCTTCTTAGCCAGTTCTTCGGCTCTGGCTTCATTTATTTTCTTTTCAGCTTCAAGGCGTTCTTTTTCTTCCTCCTTTTGCTTACTGATTTCAGTTTCTCTTTCGGTCCTTACTTTTTCCTCTTTCTGCGTCAGCCACTCATTGAATCTTCTTTCGGCTTCTTCTTCAGAAATGGCGTTTTTTCTAACTCCTTTTAAAAGGTGCTTCTTAAGCATCACACCCTTCTTGGAGAGAATGGATCTGCATGTATCAGTAGGTATTGCCCCTTTTTGTACCCAGTCCAGAGCTTTGTCAAAATCCAAATCAATGGTTGGGGGTTTTGTAGTAGGATTGTACATACCGAGTTTCTCAATGTACTTACCATCCCGTGGCGCCCTACTATCTGCAACCACAATGTGATAAAGCGGTTGTCTTTTCCTTCCTCTTCTTGTTAATCTGATTCTTACAGGCATATTGTTTTTTTCCTTTAATTAAATTGCAAACCAATTTTAAAATTTGTCCCGCAAAGATATAACAATATTTTATTCCGAAAAGAATTTTTTACAAATTTATTATAATTAATCATTTAGCCTGCATTATTCAAAAACGAATCCCGCTGGTAAGCGGGAAAGTTTTTGAATGCGGGAGGGTTTGCGGGATGGATGCAGGCTACCCCGCATTAGAAAAACCGGCTTTTTTGCGAAATTTATTGAAGCAAAAAGCCAGGTTTTTTAATAGCGTCAGAATTATTCAAGAATAATTCGGGTAAGACGATATTCCCCGGATGCCTTCATGAAACAAAAGTTTTTAAGTATTTATCAACACCCGGATCATTCTCTTTTCATATTTGTTAATTTTATAAAACAATATAACCTCAGTTATTCGTTTCAAAATCAAATGAGCTAAAGCATTATGGGAAATTTCACGCATTTGCATGTTCACACACAATATTCTATTCTTGATGGAGCTTCAGATGTATCCAATTTGCTGACCAAGGCGAAGCATGATGGTATGGATACCGTGGCCATCACCGACCATGGCAATATGTTTGGTGTAAAGGATTTTCACAATAAAGCCCGCCAACAGGGTATCAAGCCCATTATCGGGTGTGAAATGTATCTGGCCCATAAAAGCCGTTTTGACAAATCAGACAAGAAGGACAGAAGTGGATACCACCTGGTGGTTCTGGCAAAAAATTATACCGGATATAAAAACCTGATCAAGCTGATATCTTATGCCTGGACAGAAGGATTTTACTATACTTCCAGGATCGACAAAGAATTGTTAAAGCAATACAGCGAGGGATTGATCGTATCTACTGCGTGCATCGGGGGAGAGATTCCCAAAACTGCTATAAATCAAGGCAAAGAAGAAGCTGAAAAGCTGGTATTGGAGTATAAAGAAACCTTTGGTGATGATTTTTATCTTGAACTTCAAAGGCATCCTTCGGGGGATCCCTCCAAAGACCAGGAGGTGTATGAGAATGAAAAGATAGCCAACGGCATTCTTCTTGACCTGGCAAAAAAGCATGATGTAAAAGTCATTGCCAGCAATGACGTGCATTTTATTGATGCAGAGGATGCGGAGCCTCACGACAGGCTTATATGTTTAAATACCGGGAAAGATGTTGATGACCCGGACCGGATGAGCTATACCAAGCAGGAATATTTCAAGACCACGGAAGAGATGAGTGAGTTGTTCTCCGATATTCCTGAAGCCATTGAAAATACCCGGGAGATTGCCGATAAGGTTGAAGAATATGAACTGGACCGGGAACCCCTGATGCCGGATTTCCCGTTGCCGGAAGGTTTTGAGAATGAAGACGAGTATTTGCGCCATATTACTTATGAAGGGGCTCGTGACAGGTACGGTGAGATAACGGATGAGATACGTGAACGCCTGGATTTTGAGCTTTCCGTTATAAAGGGCATGGGTTTCCCCGGCTACTTTTTGATTGTTCAGGATTTTATCAATGTGGCCAGGGAACTGGATGTTTCAGTGGGACCGGGAAGGGGTTCGGCCGCCGGATCTGCAGTGGCTTACTGTATAAAGATCACGGATGTGGATCCGATCAGGTATAACCTTCTGTTTGAGCGTTTCCTTAACCCGGACCGGATATCCATGCCGGATATAGATATCGATTTTGACGAAGACGGACGGGATAAAGTACTGGATTGGGTGGTAAAAAAATATGGTGTAGAAAAAGTGGCCCACATCATTACCTTTGGTACGATGAAAGCCAGGCTTGCCATTCGTGATATTGCCCGGGTTGAAAAACTGCCCCTGGCAAAGGCCGATCAGTTAGCCAAACTGGTACCCGAAGCGCCCGGGATGACTTTTAAGACGGCTTACGAGCAGGTACCCGCACTGAAAAAGGAACGGGAAAATGGCGATGAACTGGTCAGGAAAACATTGAAATATGCCGAAGTGCTGGAAGGTTCCCTTCGTCAAACGGGGCTTCATGCCTGTGGGGTGATCATCGGCAAGGATGATCTCACTGAGTATTTGCCCATCTGTACTTCAAAAGATACCGATTTAAGGGTTACCCAGTTTGACGGGGATCATGTGGAAAGTGTGGGCATGCTAAAAATGGACTTTCTGGGATTGAAAACGTTGTCCATCATCAAGGATGCTGTGGAAAATGTGAAAGAATCCAGAGACATCGATGTGGATATCGATAACATTTCCCTGGAAGATAAAGAAACGTTTCAACTTTACAGCAGGGGCGAGACCACCGCATTGTTCCAGTTTGAATCGCCGGGCATGAAGAAGAACCTGCGACAGCTCAAGCCCAACCGTTTTGAGGATCTGATCGCCATGAACGCCCTTTACCGTCCGGGGCCGATGGAATATATACCCAGTTTTATCAAGCGTAAGCACGGACAGGAGGAGATCAATTACGACCTTCCCGTAATGGAACAATATCTGAAGGAGACGTATGGCATTACGGTGTATCAGGAGCAGGTGATGCAGCTATCCCAGGAGCTTGCCGGGTTTTCCAAAGGTCAGGCAGACTCTCTGCGGAAGGCCATGGGCAAGAAAAAGAAAAAACTGATGGAGGAACTCAAAGAGAAATTCTTTGAAGGATGCCAAAACAATGGGTATGATCTGAAAGTCATCCAAAAAATTTGGAATGACTGGGAGGCATTTGCCCAGTATGCTTTCAATAAATCGCATTCCACTTGTTATGCATATGTCTCCTATCAAACGGCATATCTCAAGGCCCATTATCCTGCCGAGTATATGGCTGCCGTTCTGAGCAGATGGTCTTCCAATATCGAAAAGGTTACCACCTTTATGGATGAATGCCGGAGAATGGGTATACAGGTGCTCGGCCCTGATATCAATGAAAGTAATCTGCGGTTCAATGTTAACCAGGAGGGTAACATTCGTTTTGGCCTGAGTGCTATAAAAGGCGTGGGCGATAGCGCTGCTGAAAAGATCATTGAGGAAAGGGATCAAAACGGTCCCTATAAGGATATTTATGATTTTGTGGAAAGAGTCAATCTACAGTCAGTCAACAAGAAATGTTTTGAATCTCTCGCTACTGCGGGCGCATTTGATAATCTCGGTAACTTAAAGCGCTCTCAGTTCTTTGCAGAGAACGGGAAGGAGATGAATTTCATCGAAAGTCTGATGAAATATGGGAGCAAGTACCAGCATGATAAGCAAACCAGGCAACAAACCCTTTTTGGCGAATCCGGAGGCATTGAAATCGCCAAACCCAAACTGCCGGAAGTGGAAGAGTGGCAAAAACTGGATAAACTGAATAAAGAGAAGGAATTGGTGGGGATCTATTTATCGGCCCATCCTTTGGATGACTTCAAAACTGAGATAGAGCAATTTACAGACACATCACTAAAAGATCTGAATTCGGATTTCGGTCGGTTCAGGGATAAAGATGTGACTGTGGCCGGTATTGTTACCAATGTACAGCACGCCATGAGCAAAAACAATAAGCCTTATGGCCGGCTGACTTTGCAGGATTACACCGATTCCTATGAATTTATTATGTTTGGTAAGGATTATCAGGAATTTCGCAAATTTTTCTATAAGGATTACCCCCTCTTCGTTAAGGGGAAGATACAACCCCGGTTTAGTGATTCCAGCCTCTATGAATTTAAGATAAAGCAGATCCATATGTTAAGTGATGTTAAGGAAGAACTGGTCAACACACTCACAGTAACCGTTTCTCTTTCGGATATCAATGAACACCTCATAGAGGAGCTGAACAGGTATACCGAACGGAAGGGTAAGGTAAGGATGCGGTTCCGGATTGTTGATCCGGTCGATAATATTTCGCTTAACATGTATTCCCGGGCCAAACGGATCGAATTAACAGATGGATTGATGGATTTTCTAAGGCAGAATTCTGCCATACAATATTCTTTGTCTTAAACATTTTTCCTTATATTTTTGTCAAATTAAGGTAAGATTCAAAAAATAGAAATTATGAGTATAGAAGTGACCGATTCCAATTTTGAAGAGAAAGTATTGCAGTCCGATAAACCGGTAATAGTAGATTTATGGGCAGAATGGTGCGGCCCCTGTAAGATGGTGGGTCCCATAGTGGATGAAATTGGTGAGGAATATGATGGTCAGGTGGTTGTTGCCAAGCTGGATGTTGACAGTAATCCGAAAACACCTACCCAATACAGGGTACGAAATATTCCCACGATATTGTTCTTCAAGGATGGTGAACTAAAAGACAAACAGGTAGGGGCGGTACCTAAGAATACGTTGCTTCAGAAACTGAAGCCCCTGCTGGATTAGTTTATCCGATTTCTTAAAGAATGGTTGATGGGGCTTCAATATGTTAAAGATCATCAGCATTATATACGCATTGCTGCCCATGTATATGGAAGTAAATAATATTGTCAGAAGGTAATGTTTGTTTTAATTCTGACCGGTTAATTCTTTCCACAGCCGGGCATTTTCAATGGCATATGCCTTGTAGGTATTGTTGAAAAATGTATAGATTTCCCTGCAATCATTTAAAAACAGACGGATCTTTTCATATTCATTTTCCAGTTGCTCCCTGGAATATTTGGAATAGTAAGGTTTGTCGGGTCCGTGAAAGCGGAGGTACATGAAACTTGCCGTACATTTAAGATCTGTTGGGAACTCTGTGCTGTGAGAATAAACAAGGGCCGCATCATATTCTTTCAGTATCTCAAATATATCGTCATCAAACCATTGCTCATTCCTGAATTCGAAAGCGTACCTGTATTTGGGCATAAACTCCAGCCACTCCCTGAGCCTTTGGGCATCCTTTTTCATGGAACCGGGAAGCTGAACCAGGAAAGGTCCGAGCTTATCTCCAAGTAATTCTGGAATATGGCTGAACTCTTCAAGTTTTTGCGAAACGGCATTGTCGCTTTTCAATCTTTTCAGATGAGAAAAGTAACGGTTCAGTTTGATAACGAATTGAAAATTTACCGGAACCGATTCATGCCAATTTCTGACGGTTTCTTCCGGCGGAATGTTGTAAAATGTTGAATTCACCTCTGTACAATTGAAATGCTCTGCGTAAAATTGCAGTCTTTTGTTTTTATCGTTTAAATCCGCGGGATAGAAGGTTTCTTTCCAGTCCTTGTAGCTCCATCCCGATGTGCCGGTATACCATTTCATAATGCATGTATTTATTTTTTCAGCAAATCAAGATGAAATTAATGATTATTGAATAAAATATCAAATCATTTCAAAAGGAATTTCAATGAGGTATGTATTTGGTTATCCGCAGGCTTTGGGGGTTATGGCTTTATTTGATCTGTTAAAGGCACAGCAGGTCAGTTAATTTTTTGAGTTTCCGTTGTAACCCCATTTCATATAAATTGAGCCCCAGGTAAAACCGGCACCGAAGGTAGCAAATATCAGGTTGTCTCCTTTACGCAGCTGATCTTCCCATTCCCAAAGGCAGAGTGGAAGGGTTGCTGCAGTAGTGTTGCCATATCTCTGAATGTTGATCATTACTTGTTCCTTTTTAATGCCCATTCTCCGTGCTGTAGCTTCTATAATTCTCATGTTTGCCTGATGGGGTATCAGCCAGTTGAGATCATCGGGGCCAATGCCATTTCGTTTCATTATTTCTATTGAAACATCGGCCATTTTTGCAACCGCCGCCTTGAAAACTTGCTGGCCTTCCTGGTATATATAGTGTTCTCTGGCGTCAACGGTGTTGTGGGTGGCTGGCCTGGCAGATCCGCCGGCTTTCTGGTGAAGATGGATCCTGCCAGATCCATCTACCTGCATTATTTCATCCAGAAGTCCATAATTTTCTTCTGTGGGCTCCATAAGCACAGCACCGGCTCCGTCGCCAAATATCGGGCAGGTGGCACGGTCCTGGTAGTCCACGATAGAGGACATTTTTTCAGCTCCTACTACGATGACCTTCTTATACCGGCCTGATTCAATAAACTTGCCGGCGGTGGATATAGCGTAAAGAAAACCGGAACATCCCGCGTTCAAATCAAAACTGAAGGCGTTCTTTATTCCTGTCTTATCACTTATAATATTGGCTGTTGCCGGAAATTGCATATCGGGTGTAACAGTGGGACAAATCAACAGGTCTATTTCATCGGGTGAGATACCGGTTTTTTCAAGGAGCTGGTTTACAGCTTTAGTACCCAGCTCTGAGGAGCCCTTCTCTTTTTCTTTTAATATTTTCCTCTCCTTAATTCCGATACGGGTCATGATCCATTCGTCATTGGTTTCCACCATTCGGCTTAGTTCATCGTTGGTAAGCTTGTATTCGGGAACATAACCTCCTACACCCGTAATTGTTGCTGTGATTCGGCTCATTGAAACGCTTCTTTTATTTTCTCTGAGAGGTTTGCCTGAATAACATATTGTGTATGAATGATCATATTTTTAATGGCAACATGGTTGGATATACCATGCCCGATAATGATGTTGCCGTTAACACCCAATAGGGGAGTACCACCTATGTTTTCAAAATTGAAACGTTCGAAATATTCGTCTTTAATTCCTTTTTTTCTTAGTAATTTATAAAGTGCCTCAGCTTCTTTCAGAATTATGTTTCCGACGAACCCGTCACACACCAGTACATCTGCCTTGCTGTCAAAGATTTCATTTCCCTCCACATTTCCGATAAAATTGAAGCTTTTTGTGCCCTTCATCATTTCATAGGCAGAACGGACCACCAGGTTGCCTTTTTCTTCTTCTGCCCCGATATTTATCAGTCCAACCCGGGGATTTTCTTTGTGATAAACGTGTTTGGCATATATGGAGCCCACCAGACCATACTGATAAAGCACATCGGGCTTGCAGTCGGGATTAATTCCAACATCAAGGAGGGTCGCAAAATCTCCGTCAAACTGAGGCACGGATGCTGTGATAGCTGGTCTTAAAATGCCGGCTACCGGTTTGATGGTATACATGGCACCCACCATCATTGCACCGGTATTGCCTGCACTGGCAAAACCATTTATCCTTCCCTCTTCCAGCAATGCAAAACCCTGTTTGATACTTGACCAGGGCTTTTGAGTGAATGCTTTGGCAGGATTTTCTCCGTTTTGTATGGTTTGATCGGCATGAATGATTTCAAAATGGTTCGGAACAAATCCTTTTTCCTTAAGTATATTGTTTATTTTGTTTTCGTCTCCGATAAGAATAAGTTCAACATTTGAATTCAGGACCTCTTTAGCTAAAATTGCTCCCGAAACCGTAGCCTCAGGAGCAAAATCGCCGCCCATAATATCCACACCAATCCGCATTTTTAAGTGTTTCAATTTTAAGCTTCAAAACCTTTTTCAATTGCCATCTGCCCTCTGTAAAATCCACATTCGGGACAAACCCTGTGATATTCGTGAGTGGCACTACAGTTGGGGCACGTAACCGTATTCCTTTTCTGAGCCTTGTAATGCGTTCTTCTCTTGCGTTTTCTCTGTTTCGACGTCTTTCTCTTTGGATGTGCCATTTTTTACTCGCTTAATTTCGTTTTACATTTATATGTTTTAGCTTTTCCCACCTGGGATCAACGGTTTCTTTATTTTCTTCTTTTTGATGTTGCCTGAGCAACTCCAGCATTTCTTTATTGCATGTGCTGTTCCCATTTTCATCATCCGGATGGGTCCGTTTTATGGGCAATGAAAGATGAATGCTTTCATATAAATATTGAGCCAGGTTAACAAAGGATTGATTGGGCGTTATTTTGATCACTTCATCATTGTCTTCTTCTGCCTCTTCCTCTTCCTCGGTTTTTATATATAGTATCCCCTTAAAATAAATGGGATACATAAAATATTCCAGGCACCTGTCACACATCACATTTACTTCTCCCTCAATGATGATGTCCAATGTGATAAGCCGTTCCTCTTTTGTAAGTGTTACCCGGCTCTCCAGTTGGCCTTCCTGTATCTCAGACTTTTCAAAATTTGCAAAGAACCTGTCTTCAATTTCAAAAGTGAAATTGTGTGTCCCTATATTCAGGTCTCTGAAATTAATCCTGTATTTCTTTAAATAGCCCACTTTTTCACCTCCAAAATATTCGTGCAAAATTATAAATTAATCTTTGAAATAAAAAGAATCGCCATTCAATATTTTGTTGATCTGCTGAATCTGAATGGTTGGTTTTTGTGTAATGATTCAGTTAAAGTATTATTTTTGTTTTGTTATAAAAACGCTTATTTTTATTAAAAAAGAGACGGAAACGATGTATCTGAGATATAATATTTGTCTCGTGGCTTTACTATTTTTTTATTATTCGGGTAATGCCCAAATACGTATAACGTTAATGCACTATAATTTGTTGTATTATGGTAAACATACTGGTTTCTGTGACGCTTCGAATAATTCTGTTGCCGATAAACAGCAGTATCTAAGAGAGATACTTGATTACGTTCGTCCCGATATCTTTACAGTAAATGAACTTGATGGAGATGGATCTGATCCCCTTGTAGATGATGCTACCCATCTTTTGAATCATACCTTAAATGTTAACGGTGTGGATCATTACCGGAAAGCTTCATTTCCAGAGGCCTATCTTGCCAATACCCTTTTTTACAATTCCAATAAGCTGAAAATGTATTCCATCCGGTCCATTCCACTCCATCTGGGTGGACATGAAAAGATATTCAATGCCTATACTTTCTATCATAATGCAAGTCATCTTTCTCAATCTGCTGATACTACCTTTCTCACCTGTTTCGTACTTCATCTGAAAGCCGGGATCAGTGACAGCGATGCTTTGCAGAGGGCAAATGAAGCAGAAATTCTGACGGATTATATTGATAATGAAATGCCTGATTCCGGGAATTATATTCTTTGTGGAGATTTGAATGTATATAGCAGTGATGAGCAAGCCTTTCAGGTGCTCACCGGAGCGGGTTCCGCAAAGTCTTTGTTTTATGATCCGGTGGAACAGACCGGCAAATGGCACGATAACAGAAAGTACACGTTGTATCATACTCAATCCACACGTACGGAAGGAGGATGTTTTGCCGGGGGTGGAATGGACGACCGGTTTGATTTCATCCTGTTGTCGGGTTCCATTAAGGACAGCGCCAGAGGTATAAGCTATATCCCGGATAGTTATGAAACCATCGGCCAGGATGGAGAGGGCTTTAATTCTTCATTGAGGATCAGTGATAATGAATCTGTCCCGGAGGAAATCGCAGGCGCTTTGTATGAGTTTTCCGATCATTTGCCCGTGGCACTGAAATTGCAGATTAATGAAGATCCGGCTGTAGAATTATCATTCGATAGCATTTATCATCGCCCGGTTCATCCTTTTCAGAAGGACAGCGTACGGATATATGCACAATTGACAGATACGGAGGATCAGGTTTCGTCTGTAAAGCTTAGGTGGGGACAAGAACGCCAGGTCTATACCCATCAGGAGACAATGAGTCTATCCGGAAATTTTTATTCTTTGGCGCTGCAAGGACCCGGGGAACCTGCTCCACTTTATTATAAGGTTAATGCCTGTGATTCCACCGGAACTGTGGTGCATGCTTCCGGGGAAAGGGAGATTTTGTTTTCGGCAGACACCACAACAGGGTTTAATAATTCCAGCGATCCGGAGTTTAAAGTAGCCAACCCTGTTCAGGATGAAATGGATGTGTATTTCAATACCAACTTTTTGGACGACATTGTTGTAACGATAGTTGATGTTGCGGGAAAATTAAGGTTCAGGAGGTTGTATTCCGGGTTTTACGGTAGAAAAATGAATATACCTGTTTCTTTTCTTCAGCCTGGTGTTTATTGGATCAGCGTTCAACATAGAAATTCTTTACAAAGTAGTATGTTTATAAAACAATGAGTTATTCGGTTAATATGAGGAAAAGCTTTTTATTATTGATTATCTGTATTATGGCATATGCAAAAGCCGGTGCCCAGTATTTCATGTCAGGCCAGGAGCCCGCTTCCACAAAATGGCAACAAATCAATTCGGAGAATTTTCAATTGATTTTTTCGGAAAATTTTACGGAAAAGGCACAGCATGTCGCCAATATTCTTGAATATTCATATGACAGGGTAAGCAGTTCGCTGGAACACAAACCGGCGAAGGTATCTGTGATTATTCATAATCAATCGGTGACATCAAATGGTTTTGTAGCACCGGCTCCACACAGGATGGAGCTGTATTCGGTACCTCCACAGGATAACCATCCGATGCCCTGGCTGGAGCATTTATGTATTCATGAGATGCGGCATTGGGTTCAGATAGACAAGTTGGATCAGGGCCTTACCCGTGTTCTGAATTATGTGTTCGGAGAGCAGGCCACAGCAGTTGTGGCAGGATTAATGCCTATGTGGTATTTCGAGGGAGATGCTGTAATATCTGAAACGGTACTCACACAGGACGGAAGAGGCAGGGTCCCTGAATTTACCCAACTGATCCGGAGCCGTTTGTCGGATTCTCTGCCACTGTACTCCTTTGACAAGATGTTGTTGGGTTCCTACAAGAACAACACACCCGATCATTATGAGCTGGGATATCACATGACTTCCTATGCCAGCCAACGATACGGTGTAAACCTATGGAAGGACATGGAGAATTATGTGGCGCGGAAGCCATACCAGCTTCTTTCGTTTACTTTTGGCCTGAAACATTATACCGACCTGAATAATACAGAGCTTTATGACTCTTCAATGACTTTTTATGACAGGTTTTATTCTTCAGCCTCCGAAAGTGAGCATGAAGCAGAAACAGATGAAATTAGCACTGAATCCCATACTTCCTATGTCAGTTATCGGCATCCCAGAATTATGGGAAACGGGGATATCCTTGCCCTTAAAAGGGATTTTAGCAGGCTGCCCCGGTTTGTGAAGCTTTCGGAAGGAGTTGAGGAAATTATCCATACACCGGGTAGGATGACCTTTGACAGGTTTTCGGTTGCCAAAGACCGGATTGTATGGTCGGAAGAAAAACCCGATGTCCGATGGGGAAACAGGAGTTATTCGGTGATTAAAATGTACAATATCCGGCAGGGTTCTGAAAAAACGCTCACTGAAAAAACCCGGCTTTTCGCGCCGGATATATCGGATAATGGCCAACACATAGCTGTAATACAGGTTACCCAGGAAAATGAATACCGGCTGATTGTTTTGGATACTGAAAACGGCTGGATACAAAAGCGATTCACCCATCCCGGGAATATTTTTGTACAACAACCGGTTTGGTCGGCAGACGGAGAGCATATTTTTGTTATTGGTACCGGTGACCAGGGGAAAGGCATTTACCGTGTTCATTATGATACCGGGGAATGGGAGGAGATTTTGAAGCCTTCTTTCCGGGAGATTCAGCATTTATCGGCCGGAAAGGATCATCTTTACTTTAAGGCTGCATTGGAGCATAAGGAAGAAATCTTAGCCCTTGATCTTTCTGATGAAACACTTTCCAGAGTGACCCACACTCCTGTCAATGCAAGCGATGTTTCTTATTCCTCTTCTTTTAATAACATAGTTTATGCAAACTTTGATTCTGAAGGATACAACCTTTTCAAAAAGCAAGTGGATACCGCAGCATTTGATCCTGTAGAGAAGGAATACGATCCGGATAATGAGATGATCAATTCGTTGCGGGAAGGCGAAGATCAATTGTTTCATAGTGAAGATGTGCCGGAACATCAATATGATTCTGAGCCCTACCGGAAGTGGAAGCATTTGTTTAATTTTCACAGTTGGGCACCTTTTTATATGAACTTCAACATCAATCAGAAAAGCATAAAGGATATTTCCCCCGGAGTTACCCTTTTTTCGCAGAGTCTTCTGAGTACAGCTTTAACCACACTGGGTTATTCCTATCAGTCTGGAACGCATAAGCTGCACAGTCAGTTTATTTACAAGGGGTGGTATCCTGTTTTCAGATTTTCCTCCAATTACGGAGGTAAACCGAAGGTCATCAGGCATTCTTCCGTAGATTGGACTCCCGAGTTGAGCAACGATTATATGCAATTCAACGCTTCCGTATCTCTGCCTCTGAATTTTACCGAAGGCAAATATATCACAGGGCTGGTTCCCTCGGTTAAATATGAATACGACCGTGATTTCTACCACAACTATCGGGAGAACTATTACCTACGGGGTTTGAAAACCATTGATTATAATGTCTGGTTTTATTCTTATCAAAGGATGGCCCGTCGCGACCTGCAACCCCGGTGGGGTTTCACTTTCGATCTCAATCATCGCACTTCCCCTTTTTCTGAAAAGATCCTGGGGAATATGACAAGTGTATCAGGACGGGTTTATATGCCCGGTCTTATCGAGGATCATGGGGTTAAGTTGTGGCTGGGCTATCAGAAGCAAAATCCCGAGGCTTATCTGTATACCAGTTATTTACAGTTTCCCAGGGGGTTTGAGCCCCAGGTATCCCGGAAATTATCAAGTATCAAATTGGATTATGTTTTCCCGCTATTTTATCCCGACTGGAACATTCCTTCCGTATTGTACGTAAAACGTTTTAAAGCGGATCTTTTTCAGGATTATGCGGTGAATCAATATCAGGTTGTAAAGGACAAACAGAGGGTTTGGGAACAGGAGGCTTTATATTCGATGGGAATGGAGATCACCAGCGATTTTCATGTGGCTAGATTTATGTTCCCGTTTTCAGCAGGTGTAAGGTATTCCTATTTGCCTCAGTTATCCGATAGCCGGTTTGAGTTGGTTTTTAACGTAGATTTTTATCGTATATACAGCAACATGTTTTAAGTATGGATACATTGGTGAATTTCATACGGGAGATAGGCCTGAACCCGCATTTGGTCTTTTATGAAGTACTGGTTTTTTTCATAGGATTAATCATTCTCCGTGTTATCAGGAAAAGACTTAAAAATGTAAGAAACAGGGGAGAATCTTTTATCAGCAGACTGCGTTTTTTCGAGGCAGTAAGAACAAAAGCTCCTTTTAAGTCTCCAGGGAAACAAAGGGAGAAAGCCCTGGAGGGATATGCCCAGCGGTTTTCCATCATACGAAGGACCATTGTGGTCGTATATATAGTGTTATGGCTTTTGTTCATGGTGGCTCCTTTATTTGGCAGGATATCGGCTACCTTTGTATCCATTATTGCAGCGATATTGGCTGCCATCATAGGTATTGCCGCCCGGCCTTTTCTGGAAAATATGATTGCAGGGGTTGTCATTACCTTCAGCAGACAATTCCGGGTTGGCGATACGGTTTTAATCGACAATCAATACGGGACAGTAGAAGACATTACCATAACCCATACGGTTATCAAATTATGGGACTGGAAGCGTCTTATCATTCCCAACAGTGCCATGCTGACCAAGGAAATGGTGAGTTATACCACTAAAGATAGTTACATATGGGCGTATGTTGAGTTTTGGATCTCTTACGAGGCCGATATGTATAAGGTAGAAGAAATTGCCCTGGATGCTGCGAGCAGAAGCCTGCATTTTGCCAGAACCGGTGTGCCGAGATTCTGGGTCATGGAAATGGCAAAAGAAGGGATTAAATGTTGGGTGGCTGCCTGGACATTGACCCCTGCAGATGCCTGGTATCTGAAGATAGATGTGCGCAAGCGTCTGATTCAGGAATTCGCCAAACAAGGGATAAAAACCCATTCATATAATCTTAACGGCGGGAAAGAGCAATTTTTTAGTCAGGAACCCAATGAAGGGGATTAACCCTTTATTCGATATAGAAACGAATTTCTTTTTCGTTTTGATTGCCAAGTTTGTCCACAGCAGTAACCGTCACATCATAGGCACCCTTATCAAAACCTTTGACAAGGCTTTGATACATCTTTTCATTATCCCCGTTAATGGAATAATACATGGTATCAAAGCCTACCTGTTTGTCGGTTGCAGAAAGAAAAAGCACTACATGATCCGGGAAGACAGGATATTGCATTCCATTGATGGTTTTCTGAGAATCCGAATTCATGCTGAAGCGGTGAAATATTTCCGGACCTCGCATATCTACCCGGCAAAAAAATTCATCAAGGCTGGTATTCTCCAGATTATCGTAACCCTTGTATTGAATTGAATACGTACCTTCCTCTTTAATGGCGAAAGGCTCTTCATATTCTTGCATGTTTTCATTTTCCTCCACCCTGTATTCTATTTGTTTAAATCCTGATTCATCATCCTCGCCCGTTAATCTGATATTGGTTTTGTTACTGATATAAGCTGTATCTTTTATGTCAAAGGCAGGTCCGATAAGTTGATAATCAAGTGTAGGTCCTGTAATATCCACATAGGATGCATAGTTTCGGTCGGTTAGCTTTTTTTCCTTTTTGCTGTTGTTAACGCTGTCAATGGCCTGTATTTCAATATCCAGATCACCAGGCTTGTTTAAGGAGAAAGGCTGAGTGTATTTTTGAAAAGAACCTCCGTTGATAGAATAGCGAATTTCTTTGACTCCGGCTTTGTTATCCATTGAGACTAATTTGAGTCTGTTTCTGCCGGAAAAATATTCTTTCCCGTTGGCAATATAGGTATTGCCCAGGAGTTCTTCTATCACACGCGGTGGGGTTTTATCTACGAAAAACGAGAATTCCTTTCTTGTTTCTCTGTTATTTACCTTATCAACAGAGAAATAGGTTAAAGTATGTTCCCCTTCACTAAGGTTTTTAGTTGTCAGGGGTTGACTGTAGACTCGGTCTTCGCCACCGTCGATGGAATAATAGGTTTGATTGACATTTGTAATTTGGTCGGTGGCATTAAGCTGAATTTGCGATCGTGGCGACAGGACATCATTATGCTGATCCCCTTCTATTGCATAGTTTGTACTGGGTTCCGAAAGATCGATGATAATTTCATTTTCTTTTGGTTCTTCTGCGTTTCCTACATGGTCTACTGCGTAATATTTAAGGGTGATACTTTCTTCTTCACTCAATTGAAGGGGCTGGTTGTACTTTTGATAGGGTTTTTTGTTGATTGAATAGTAAACATCTTCTACACCGGCCATTTCATCTTCCGCATTAAATTGCAGTTGGGTTTTTTCTCCGACAAATATCCTGTTTTGTTCAACCACCAAATCTTCGTCATTTAAATCAATTGTGGTTTGAGGAGGTTTGCTGTCGGCATATATTTCAAAAACGACATCTTCCTTCGGAAAAATATATTGTTTGGTTTCCGGATCTACTTTCCAGGGTGACCGGATGGTGTTATACCCTTCCATATCGAGATACATGGGATTGGTAAATTGAGGAGTTTTTTCACTTCTCAGAAGATAGCTGCTTGTATCTTCATCGGGTGAAGGAGCGATTCTCAAATACAAGGGAGCTTCCCTGTTAATATATACTTTTCCCTCAGGTGAGCGGTATATGGATTTTTCATATTCCGGCTGTTCCTGAGCCAGTGTGGTTCCGGAGAGCAGTAAAAGAAACAATATGATGACATTTCTGAGATGCATATAATTGTGTTTGTTATGATGAATATGGCTAAAACGGCGTAAGTTAAAAATAAGCGAACTGTTTTCAAATATTTTCATAAACTAACCCTGTTGGATATTTATTAATTGCTTTACGGGAGATAAAATGAAAAAGTTTTAATTTTGGGATGAATAAACTCAGAAAAATGATGAAGGTATGCGTAAATATGACAGGGTATTAGTTAAATTAAGTGGAGAGAGCCTGATGGGTTCGAAAGATTTTGGCATTGATATGGAAACTCTGAAAGGCTATGCTTCGCAATTAAAAGAACTGGCAGATGAAGGGGTTGAAATGGGAATTGTAATAGGTGGAGGCAATATTTTCCGGGGTCTGGAAGGGGTCGGAAAAGGCTTTGACCGTGTAAAAGGTGACCAGATGGGTATGCTCGCTACAGTGATCAATGGTATGTCCCTTCAGTCGAGTCTGGAAAATATGGGGGTGAAAGCCAAGGTTTATACTGCTGTAAAATTAGAGCCTTATGCCGAATATTATGTTAGGGAACGGGCCATTGAGTCATTGAAGGAAGGGTATGTGAACATTTTTACCGGCGGTACCGGCAATCCTTATTTTACCACCGATTCGGCCGCGGCTTTAAGGGCTCTTGAGATCAATGCCGATGTGCTTCTTAAAGGCACACGGGTGGATGGTGTTTTTTCAGAAGATCCAGAGAAACATCCGGATGCCCGTAAATACGAATCCATCACCTATAACGAAGCCATTGAGAAGCAGCTTAATGTAATGGATATGACGGCTTTTGCCTTGTGCCGGGATAATGATCTGCCCATTGTGGTTTTTAACGTCAATAAGCCGGACCAGATGAAAAAGGCCATCCATGAAGATCACGTGGGTACACTCGTGCATCGGTAATTGTTGAAAGAGCCGGTTGGTGTTGAGGGGAAGAGTAGCCGGTGGAAAATTCATTAGAGTAACAGTTTATTATAGGTTTGTATTGCAATTAAATAAAATTTCATAGTTCGATTATTGTGCTTCCCCGCCATGGAACCCGCATGCTTTATTCATCTCCTTGTTGTGGAGGTTCCTGGATGCGGGTTTCATTCAGGATAATTACAATACACTGATCAATAAAAATTTTCTTAAATTTGAACACAAATCTTAACACATAACATTTAAATTTTTAATTTGCGGAGATAACGAATATCTCAGTTAATTGAACTCAAAATCTATTGAATTATGGATACTGAAGTACAAAATGTGATCAAAGAAGCCAGGAAGAAGATGAATAAAGCCATCAATCACCTTTCGGAGAAACTTGCCAGGATCCGCGCAGGAAAGGCAAATCCGAGAATCCTTGACGGTGTGATGGTGGATTATTACGGCGTTCAAACTCCTTTATATCAGATAGCCAACATTGGGACTCCCGATGCAAAAACCATAACGGTGCAGCCATGGGATAAGAATGCGATTGATAAGGTAGAAAAAGCAATTATGGATTCCGATCTGGGATTGAATCCTGCCAATCATGGGGATATTATACGGATAAATATACCGCCTCTTACAGAGGAAAGAAGAAAATCCCTTGTCAAACAGGTTCATTCTGAAGCTGAAGACTCCCGGGTTAGTGTCAGAAATGCACGACGTGAGGCAAATGACAAGTTGAAAAAAATGAAAAATGAAGGATTTCCTGAAGATGAAACCACAAGAGCGGAAGAAGAAGTTCAAAAGCTCACGGATGAATCTGTGAAAAAAGTAGATGAAATACTGGAAGAGAAGGAAAAAGAAATTATGACCGTTTAATAAGAAA
>JAGXLC010000047.1:0-14103 GCA_018334875.1 Bacteroidales bacterium
GATTTTGAGTTAATATGTGAATTTGAAGCATCCGGATTCACATCACGGTTATAATGTATCATAGCTAACCAATTACATTTCGTATTAAAAACCTTATTTTTCTTTATATTAAACATTAGTAGCCATAAGGCATCTCCCCATCCCTTAACCTTATTACCTTATTTTTTTACATCCAGTTGTTATATTCTTCCGGAGAATAAGGTAATAAGGTTGATTATCATTGGGTATTTCATGGCTACTAAGGTTAAGCAACTAAAAATAAGGTTTTTCTGTAAGCCGCTATTTGTGCAATATATTGAAATGGTTATTTTGGCATAAAATCCGCTTGCAGTAATCTTACACAACAAAAGCATGACCTACCTGCGGGTTTAGGTTCGCTGAGCCTTATCGGGGTTCATTTGCCCATAAATAAAAAATAATCAAATGAAATAGAAACTTCTTTGGATAGAAAAAATTGGGAATACACCCAATTCCAATTACCGAAATTCAAAACATTCCGGCTTATGGTCATACAGACTTTAGCCTGGAATGTTTGGGTCATTTGAAATTGGTTATTGGAATTTGTTTGATATCCGTCAGTGGCCGGACAAGTTTTGGTGCTTGTAATTTGGAATTTAAGATTTTTAAACTCATTCTTCAATGTTCAACCACATCTTCATAAACACTACCAACCCTACTTTTCCGCATGGAACACCAATAACGGAACATTGGTATGAAAGAGGAGTTTCTTTTCTATTCCCGGGTTGAATATCTTTTCTATAATGTTCCTTTTGTGGGTAACCAATGAGAGGATATCAATGCTTTTCTCTTCAATAAACTCCTGAATGCCTTTCAGCTTATCCTCCTTTTCAATCAGATCACATTCAAAACGCTGATGTCCGTATTCCTCCCGGATATGAGTTTTGAGCCTTTCCATTTTTAGCTGATCCAATTCATTTGTTTCCGGCGAAGTAATATGAACGCAATACAACCGTATACTGAAAGGTCTCATAATAGCCATCAGCTTATGAATGGCATTAAAATCGGAATCATCAAATTCGGTAACATACATGATGTTAATATTGGCTATCCCACTATATTCAGAAGCTTCGGGAATGGCTAGCACAGGGACGGGTGCCTTTTCAATAATTTTTCTGGTTACACCTCCCATCAAATCGGTAGGTTTTTCACTTTTGCCGCGGGTTCCAATAATAATCACATCAGGATTATATTCTTCAGCCTGTATCAGAATTTCTTCATGAGATATGCCCCGAACCAGTGTATAATCCACTGAAATATTTTTGATGCCCTGCTCTTCTATCCAGTCTTTAATCTCACGATAAAATTTTTCCATTCGTTCTTTGGCCCTGAGCTCAATATCCCTTATAATTTCATCCATATTGACCTGATAATAGTATGTATCAGTCATCGGCATAGAATTGACAATGGGATTGTAATATACATGCAGGAGCTTAACACTGGCATTTAGCTTTTCCGCAAGTCCAACGGCATATCGGCAGGCGTTCTTTGAATACATGGAAAAGTCCACCGGAACCAAAATCCGTTGTACCTTTTTAGGTTCCCCTGATTCCTGCCGGTCTGCCTCCCGGTATTCCTCGCTTACCTTCTCAACGATCCTTAATGCAGGTTCCAGATCGTCTTCATGAACCCTCACTTCTATTCCTCCGGCTACGGCGGAATATACAAGGTTTACATTTTTCAGATAACACTCAATGCCCTCAGCATTCAGACGACTTTTCAATACCTCGGCTCTTGAATAGTTATGCACTGCTATGGTTACGATTCTGTCACTCATAAGAATAAATTTTTCTATGATTGTTCTTCTTCAAATACACCGAATTTTTTAACCAGTTTTTCCACAAAGGGAGAAACCTCTTTGGGCACCTCTTCCAGCAATTTTTTGAAATCAGGCGCGGTTTTTCTGTTGGTTACCATGTTATGAATATCGGAAGAAGGAGCAGGAATGGAACATTTGCCAACATAAGGCAACATCCGCCAATTTACATCCGATTCTTTAAAAAGATTAAGGATTTCATAAGCTATAAGCAATAATTTGCCCCGGTTGTAACGCTCATTATGAATCAGCTTCTTTACCTGATTTTTCACCCATTCATTGGATATCTGGTATTTCACCATGTCCACCTTACTAAAAGCAGTACCCAAAAGATTGCTGCGGTAGTCTGTAAAATTTTCGTAATAATCGTCAAGTCCTGGATCAGGCGGATTATCTTCCCATTTCTCCGCAAGATACTCCAGCATATAGAGGGCTGCAACGTGATCTATAAGCTCAATAAACCAGTTGTTGATCCTGGGATCACAATATATCCTGCAAAATTCCTGGGAAAACTGAAAAGCAACCTGATTATAAAAAACATCGGAAATATTTAATCCGATCTTATAAAAATCACGTCCAAGAGGCCAATAGAGCGTCGGGCCCCCATCCTGATCATTTATTAAATGGATAGACTTAAAGCCCAACGGTGGGCCTTCGGGAATCAATCTTTCAAATTCTTCCAAAATGTCATTGATAACCCACGAGACTTTTTCATCTGAATCCCCGTTTAGCCCTAACTCATAATCAACATGCCATTTCATTCGTGTAGCAGTTTATTAAAGGTTTGTATTTCAATTAAATAAAATTTCATAGTTCGAATATTGTGCTTCCCCGCCATGGAACCCGCATGTTACTCATGTTCTTGTTGTGGAGGCCACTGCATGCGGGTTTCATTCGTATAAAGTTTGATTTTTGTTCTATGCTATAATACAAAAGCAACATCTAAGTTTTCCGGATCAATTACCATGATATTTTGTTTGTAATTCTTTATTAATGAAGCGACTATACTAAAATTGCGGATAGGTATATCCAGATGAAATTACAAAAAAAATTAACTCCATGCAAATCTTTAATCTACGCAGTCTATTAGCCTGCATAATTCAAAAACGAATCCCGCTGGTAAACGGGATTCGTTTTTGAATGTGGGATGGTTTGCGGGAGGGATGCAGGCTCGCCTTCGCGAAGCTTCAGGCGCCTACGCTAAAGCTTCAGCGACAGCGTGCGGAGCAAGGCAACCCCGCATTAGAAAAACCGGCTTTTTTGCGAAATTTATTGAAGCAAAAAGCCAGGTTTTTCAATAGCGTCAGAATTATTCTAGAATAATTCGGGTTAGAGCAGGTTGGTAGATTTTATTATATTGCAATCTCGTTTAAAGAATCAAAAATTGTAATTTT
The DNA here is from genome assembly GCA_018334875.1 of Bacteroidales bacterium. Lineage (NCBI taxonomy): Bacteria > Pseudomonadati > Bacteroidota > Bacteroidia > Bacteroidales > Bacteroidales bacterium. Next base: position 3,229 of record JAGXLC010000047.1, read on the forward strand.
GCAATGACTTAAAAAAATAAAAAACAGGATGGAAAGGACCAACACGCCAATCAGGAAATTACTTAATAGCAAGGAATTAAATAAAGATGTGATTGTTAAGGGATGGGTCAGGACAAAGCGGGGCAAGAAAAGTGTGAATTTCATTGCCCTCAATGACGGGTCCACGATCCATAACATACAAATTGTAGTAGAAGTGGATAATTTTGACCCTGAACTGTTAAAAGCCATAAATACGGGAGCAAGCATTGGCGTAAAGGGCAAATTAGTGGAATCTATGGGTAAAGACCAGAATGTAGAGATTCTGGCGAAAGATATTACACTTTACGGAAAAGCCAATCCGGATGAATATCCGCTACAGAAGAAAGGGCATTCCCTTGAATTCTTAAGAGAGATTGCCCACCTAAGGTTTCGCACCAATACATTTGGTGCGGTTACGCGCCTGAGGCATGCCATGTCTTTTGCCATTCACAAATATTTCAACGACAATGATTTTTATTACCTGCATACGCCCATCATAACCGGATCCGATGCGGAAGGCGCCGGTGAAATGTTCAGAGTCACTACGCTGGATCTTAAAAATCCTCCGTTAAACGGAGACAACAACATTGATTACAGCGAGGATTTCTTCGGAAAAGAGACCAATCTCACGGTTTCAGGGCAGTTGGAAGCGGAACTGGGAGCTTTGGCTTTATCAAAAGTTTATACATTCGGGCCAACATTCCGTGCGGAAAACTCCAATACTCCCAGACATCTGGCAGAATTCTGGATGATTGAGCCTGAGATGGCCTTTTATGATAATGACGATAACATGGATCTAACGGAAGATTTCACCAGATACCTGGTAGAATATGCCCTGGAGCATAATTACGACGATCTGGAATTTCTTAACAGGATGTACGATAACGAACTAATTGATCGTTTAAAATTTGTAAAAGACAATACCTACGAAAGAATAACCTACTCTGAAGCCATCGACATTCTGGAAAAAGCGGAGCAAAAATGGGAATTCCCGGTAGAATGGGGTGTCGATCTCCAGGCAGAACATGAAAAGTACCTTGTGGAAAAGCATTTCAAAAAACCCGTGATAGTGGTCGATTACCCCAAAGAAATCAAGGCTTTTTACATGAAACAGAATGATGATGGCAGGACAGTCCGGGCTCTGGACCTGCTTTTCCCGAAAATCGGTGAAGTTGTGGGCGGATCTCAGCGGGAAGAAGAATATGATAAGCTGTATAACAGAATTAAAGAATTGAATTTGCCCGAAGAAGACTTATGGTGGTATCTGGAAACCAGAAAGTACGGTACAGCTCCTCACAGCGGTTTCGGTCTGGGTTTTGAAAGGCTGATGCTTTTCATAACCGGAATGTATAACATCCGGGATGTCATCCCCTTCCCGAGAACTCCTAAGAGTGCTGAATTCTAACAAGTTGGGTTCATTATGCTTAAACAGAGTTTAGAACAAAAATTACTTCAGAAACTTTCTCCCCAGCAGATCCAGATGATCAAAATGCTGGAAATTCCTACTTTACAACTGGAACAGAGGATAAAGCAGGAACTGGAGGATAATCCCGTTTTGGAAGAAGGAGAAAAGCATGATGAACAGGAAGGAAATTACGAGGAACAGCAAGAGCAAATGAATGAGGGCGATCAGGATGAATTTTCCTTTGAGGATTACATCAATAATGATGATGACATTCCCTCCTATAAGCTTCAGTCAAGTAATGTATCCAAAGACGACAAAAAAGAAGAAGTCCCGTTTTCACAAACCACCTCTTTTCATGAAAATCTGGAAAATCAGATCGGATTAAAAAATCTTACTGAAAGAGAGCATCTGCTGGCTCAATATATCCTCGGAAACATTGATGAAGACGGTTATCTCAGGAGAAAAGTGGAATCTATTGTTAATGATCTGGCTTTTACTCAAAATCTCAAGGTAAGCGAGGAAGAGGTGGAAAGGGTGTTAAAAATTGTTCAGGAGCTGGATCCTCCCGGAGTAGGAGCCAGGAACCTGCGGGAATGTTTACTTATTCAGATCAAACAGAAAGATCAGGAACGGCCTTCGGTCAAACTGGCCAAAAAGATATTGGAACAATACTTCAATGAATTTACGAAAAAACATTACGACAAAATAATCACACGCCTCAAGATAAGCGAGGAACAATTGGAGGAAGCCTTTAACGAAATTTTAAAATTAAACCCAAAACCCGGCAGTGTTTATACCAGTACCGACACCCGGTCAATACAGACCATAGTACCTGATTTTATTCTGGAAAACAACGACGGCAAACTGGAATTGAGCCTGAACAGCAAGAATGTGCCTGATCTGCATATTAACAAGGATTACAGCGCAATGCTGGAAGAATATCAGAAAAACAAGCAGAATAAAACCAGGGATGAGAAAGAAGCTGTAAGCTTTGTCAAACAGAAACTTGAGGCAGCAAAATGGTTTATCGACGCGATCAGACAAAGACAAAATACTTTGCTGATCACCATGAATGCCATTCTTGATTATCAATATGAATTTTTCCAGACAGGAGACGAATCCCAGTTAAGGCCGATGATTCTTAAAGATATAGCAGACAAGACGGGCCTGGACATATCAACCATATCACGGGTGGTGAACAGCAAATATATTCAAACTCCGTTCGGTATTTATCCGCTCAAATATTTCTTTTCCGAAGGCCTGCAAAAAGAAGACGGTGAAGAGGTATCCACACGCAGGATAAAATCCATCCTGAAAGAAAATATCGATAATGAAGACAAGAGAAAACCCCTCACAGACGAAAAGCTCGCCGAGATACTCAGGGAGCAGGGATACAGGATTGCAAGAAGAACAGTGGCCAAATACAGGGAACAAATGAATATTCCCGTAGCAAGACTCAGGAAAGAATTAAAAGGTTAAAAACATGTCAAAACTAATCGCCAAAATCATCTCTCTCGTATTCAATCCTTTATTGATGCCCACCTACGGGTTATTGATACTTCTCAATTCCGACACCTACTTCGCGATGTTGCCTTTCCAGGCAAAAAAAGTAATTTTCATTATTGTATTCATTACCACCTGTCTGTTGCCTCTGGCATTTCTTCCGCTGTTCATGTACCAGAATCTTCTGAAAAGCTTTGAAATGGAAACCATAAAAGAAAGAATCGTTCCTTTCGCCACCATCGGCATTCTTTATTTTATTGGTTACCTGATAATGTATCAAATGGATGTACACTCTACATTAGCCAATATTCTGCTTGCAGGAACCATTACCATTTTCATTGCGCTCCTCATTACATTAAAATGGAAAATCAGTGCTCATATGGCGGGGATAGGCGCTCTGACAGGCGCCATACTGGCCTTTAGTTATATACTGGAGACCAATTTTATTATCTTTCTCCTGGGTGCAATTTTTATAGCCGGACTACTGGGAACATCCAGGCTTATACTGAAACACCACACACCCACTCAAATCTATGCGGGATTCGGGCTGGGATTAACCGTTCTTGTGCTTACTTTTGTATTTTTCTAATTGATTGGTCAGCCAATTTAACCGTTCATAAAGCAGCGGCGAAAAACCGGATACTTTAGGAGGATAAAAGCCCCGTGATGCAGCCAGCGCATGGAAAATATCGAACGATTTTTGTTTTTCGCTGTAAAAATATCCCCGCTCTTTTAAATATTCGGCCAGATATTCCTGTTCGGTTTGCCCGGGGGTAGGTATCAATATGGCCCTCTTTCCAAGAGCCATAAGATCCATAATGGATGAATACCCGGAACGGCAGATGACAATACCGGAAACTGCGATAGCAACAGCCATGTCACGATAAGATAAATGAGAAACCCACTGTATATTTTCTCTCTTTACGGATGTTTTTTCTCCGGTAATTCCTCTGACAAATAACACCTCATAATTCGTAAACTCCAACTGTCCGATCAAAGTTTTTTCCAATAGAGACCTTTGCGGTTCAGGACCGGACAAAACCACCACAATATCATAGGCTTTTTTCTTTTCAGCTATCCGCTCTTCAAGCGGTAACAAAAATCTTGACAAAATCCCGATCTTATAAAAATGATTCACCGGAGGGAAGGGTGAGGACAAACTCCCGGCTATGCTTTCCTCTCCGGGAAAATCGGGTACCCATACCTGATCAAATCTCCTGAGAAACCAGGATTGGATCCACACGAATATCTTTTCCCCATGCTTCAAAAATCCTGGAAACTTTACATTAAGCTGATGAATAACGAGTATACTTAACAGATCTTTATGGAACAAGCCATATCGATGGTCGGAAACGACACAGGTAATATGTTCTTTATTGATAAGCCTTTTCAGGTATAGATGTTCAAGAAGGATTGTTTTAATAATTTTTGGTAACTGCCAGAAAATTTTCCCTATTTGTGATGCACCCGATGAATAGGTAATATGAAAAGAAGGCATTGCCACGGTTTTCAGGTTTGGAAATTCGGTTTGTAACATTTTACCCGAGGAACCACTTATGCCCAATATAACCTCAAACCCATAATTCCCGGAGAGGAGATGAATGATGGGAATCATTCTGGAGGCGTGGCCCCATCCCCAATCGAGCGGACAAACCAGAACTTTTCTATGAGAATTGGATATCACGGCTGCTAATTAGTATTTGTCCATAAAGTCAAAGAGATTTGAAAGAGTCTCGTCTAAAATGTTCGCTGGCAAGGCTTGCGAGTTTTGAATGCCAGGAGTCCGGCGGCTGCCGGATGACTGGCATGAAAAACGAGCGTAACGCAGCCAGCGAATATTATAGACAGACTCTAATTAATGACTTGAACGGAACCAGCTTGCTTATTCGTTAGAAGGAGGCTGCCGGTCTCTTTTTTCCGGGATTTCTTCTCCCTTTCTCCGGCCGGAGTCCTGACTTCTTTCCTGAGCTTCTGTCTCCATTTGATTCAAACGGGTCAGTACCTTCTGGTACATCCTGTCGAACCTTCTCAGATCCTTAGCATAATATTGAAGAGAAGAATCAAACTGCGCCCTCGTATAACCGTAATCCTCAAGCACAACCTCATAGGCATCCAATGTGTCGGGCACGGTAATTTCAGGATTATACTGGGAAACCTCCAGCGCTCCGTCCATAAGGTGAACTTTCACCAACACCGAAATCATCTCTTCACGGGGAATGGTTTTCCTGTTTTTCTTACACCCCACTGTAACAATTAAAGCAAAAACCAATATTATAAAAAAAGTTCGTTTCATTCGTGTAACAGTTTATTAAAGGTTTGCATTTCAAATTAATTTACATGTCAAATTCACAAACTGTGCTTGTCTCGCCATGGAACCCGCATGCTTTATTCATTGCCTTGTTGCGAAGGTTCCTAGATGCGGGTTTCATAGGCCAACCCGTTCTATCCTTAAAAAATTAAAGGGAATGAAAATAATCAATCCCCTTTAATACAACCCAAAAAATCCGGTAATATTTTAAATATTATTTAGTGTTTTTCCATAAAGTCAAAGAGATTTGAAAGAGTCTCGTCTAGAATGTTCGCTGGCAAGGCTTGCGAGTTTTGAATGACAAATGTAGAGACGTACGGCCGTACGTCTCTACCAGATGTAATCGACTGGCATGAAAAACGAGTGTAACGCAGCCAGCGGATATTATAGACAGACTCTATTTAATATCATCAAATTTAAGTCCGAACATAACCTCGATACTCCCTCCCGAATATTGGCGCAGTTGTGAGTAGGTAAAGTCATAGGACAATCCGAAATACCATCTGTTCTCGTGGTTATAACCTGCCATAAAGGAAAAAGCATCACCGGTACGGAAAGAAAGGCCGGCCCAGACTATACGCTGGTAGATCGCTCTTGCCGTAACCTCTAACTGTGGAGTTGCCGGGAACATTTCTCTGACCAAAAGGGATGGTTGAAGCGTAAAATCACGATTCAGAATAAAATTATATCCTCCGGCCAGGTAGAAGTGCTGTTTAAGTCTGTTGATCCCGACCTGTTCAGGAGTAATCTTATTCAGCTTATTGCCTATTAACTGGTGGGCAGAAACTCCGGCAAAGAAATAAGTAGAATACACATAAATACCTGCACTTGCATCAGGAATGAATCTTGATCTGACGGTGCCATCGATCACCGGATCCGGTCTCCCAAAATAACTTTCTATAGTCTGTGTGTCGAACTGGGTACCGTCCACTTTATATTGTATGCCTCCAAGAGAAATTCCTCCGGAAATCCGTATATTCGAATTAATGGGTATATTGTAGGCATACGAACCTTTAAACACCAGCCGGCTGGTAGGTCCGGTATAGTCGGAATAGATGTATCCCCCATACCCCATGGGTTGGTCCTCGGTGGGACCGTATGCACTGATGCTGTATGTCTGGGGAGCTCCGTCTATTCCCATCCATTGCATTCTGGAAAAAGCACGCACCTGTAAATAATTATGGGTTCCGGCCACAGCAGGATTGATCATATAATCATTCCAGGTATACTGGGTATACTGTGGCATCTGCTGTGCTTCTGCCATACCGGCACAGGCAAAAATCAACAGGCTGGATATCAAACAAAACTTTCTTACTTTCATACTATCTTATTATTGTAACGGTTCCACTTAGAGGCTTAATTCCGTTCTCATGGGTATCGATCATATAATAATAGGTACCCGACGGAAGCCGTTTGCCATTGGATGTTTTACCTTTCCATCCGGTTTCATTTCTGTAGGGTTTCTGACGGTAAACTTTCGTACCCCACCGATTGAAGACCACTACTTCAATGTTCTCATATTGCTCAGCATACTGAATTACCCACTCGTCGTTGGTACCATCATCATTGGGTGAAAATGCATCATGAGGTTCGACATTCGGTACCATTTCTATCGTCGCTGAATCGGTTTCCGTACAGTTTCGGGTGTTGCCTACAATCCAGATTTGTTGCTCGGCGACATCGTTTTCCCGCAGTCTTTGCACCTGTAATTCAGTGGCCAGTTGATCTACCGGATCGAAATATTCATTGGGCTCCCAGGAATAGGTTGCCTGAATATCACTGTTCTGAACGGTTGCATTCAAGGATTTGGCTGTAACATTCTCTTTTACCCGAATTGTGCCATCATCGGCATCATCCTGTTCATTGATCCGAACACCCAGATGGGGATAGAGATCAACATTCACGCTGTCCACATACCTGCATTTGGCGTTTTTGGCTTCCAACACATAAGTTTGTGGTGAAGTGGGATTTTCCGACAATGTATCCAGTTCCTCAGGTGTCTCATAACCCACAGAAGTATTTCTCCAGTTAAGTGAATCGGCATTTTGAGCCTCTTCCACAAAAAGGTTCACCTCATCGCCATGACATATGCTGTCTACCACACCTCCGAATTGCATGTCAATGATATTTTCATCTGATTGCGGCACATCAATGGAAGTACTGGCTTCGCAGCCATTCTGATCCAATATAGTAACCTGATAACTGCCACCACTAAGATGCATCAGACTGTCCTTGCCCGCCAGGGTATCTGTTTCCTCGCTCCAGTGATAGCGATAATTATATTCTTCGCTCTGATATTCGGTACCACCGCTCGGATTCAGCTTAATATATCCAATGTCATCACCGGCAAGAGGTTCATGATCCGATGCACAATTGGCTTGCTGAATGGTAGGATTGGCTACGATTGGGTCTGGTTGATCCAGATCGATGGATGCAGAGGCCTCCAGGCCAAAATAATCGGTTACTGTGATGGAATAGGTGTCTGCATCAAGATTATAAATGGTATCCTGCTGTTCTCCATGTGTGTGCAATGTACCGTCAGACCAGTCATAGGCATAATCCGGCTTACCTCCCTGTACTTGTACTGCCACAGCACCGTTTGAATCCCCATAACAATCGATTGGATCGACCACAGACAGACTGACAGTGATCGGGAAGGTTATATTCACCTGATCCGGTCCGCATCCAAGGCTGTCGGTAGCAGTTATGGTATATGAACCACCGGATAATGATTCAAACACGGCAACGGTGGTGTCGTTTTTATGACTGCCGGAATCGGGATTGTGAAGGGTATCTTCTGTTTCCACCGTCACGAATAATGAGTCATTGCCCCCTGTGGCCCATACCTCAAGGGTATATTCCGACCCCTGTGGTATCAGATTGACAGAGTCTATGGAAATTTGCTCCGGCTCGTCAACATATACACTGTCGAATGCAGTGCAGTTGTTGCTGTCTGAGACTCCTATATAGTAGCTGCCGGTATTCAGATTTGCCGTATCGCCTGTGGCAATGGTATCCATAGAGGCATTGAACCAGTTGATGTCATAGGGGGAGGTGCCTCCGTTGACAGTGACACCAAAATCATCGTATGTGCCGTTACAGGGGACGCTGAGGGTATCCTCAATGACAATCTCCAGCGGATCGGGTTCATAGACAACAGCAGTATCCTGAACACTAATGTTGGTGCTGTCAGTAACTTTAAGGGCATATCTTCCGGCTGACAAGTCTTTCAATGTATCCGATGTTGCGGTAGTATCAAACGTTCTCAATGTGCTTCCTGAGGAAACCTCAACCCATTCATAGGTATAAGGCGCTTCTCCTCCAGTAACCTCTGCATTTATCTGTCCGGTAGATCCTCCGGCACAATTCACTGAATCAGTAGTAAAGCTGATTTGCATCGGGGCAATGTGGAATATGGAACTTGTATCGGGGCCACAACTGTTGCTATCGGTTGCAACAGCATAATAGTACCCTTCGCTCAGGTTGTCAAAATGCGCTGTATCCGACACAGACGTATCCGCCACAAAAGTTCCCGAAGTGTCATATAGAGTATAGATCAACGGAGGCGTTCCGCCTTCTGCAAAAACATCAACAGTCCCATCCGATGCTCCCGGAGCAGATAAAGAAGTAAAGAATTCATAAGTTATTTCAATGGGATCAGGTCGATTTATTGTGAATATTGTATCAACAATGCAGTTGTTATCATCGAATACTTCCAGCATATATTCTCCGCCCAGCAGATTGGTGAAATCACCGGACTGGTTGGTATCAATGGTATCAAGGTCACCTAATGGATCGCGGATCAGTCTGTATCTCAGTGTACCCGTTCCGCCGTAAGCACTGTCATGAACCTCGGCAATGCTGTCGCCGTAGCAGCCGCCCTGTTCGGTAACCGATAATATGTCGAGGGAATCGAGGATGATCTCGGGGGGCTCATTTACCGTTACAGAATCGATTGCAGTACAGCCCAGGGCATCGGTTGCCCTCAGATAGAAGGTGCCTGCCCAAAGTTCAACCGTATCCTCATCAGCAAATTGTGATATGGTGGAACTGAAGTCGCGATCCTCACTCCATTCTATGTTAAACGGAGATATGCCGCCAAAGGTGCTGACTACTGCAGTAGCTGTAGAGTCTCCATAGCAGTCGACAGATAATTCATCTTTAACCTCATATTCGGTATAAGCTACAGAACCGGAAGCACCTGAATTTTCATTAATAGGTATATCTGAAGAATCTGAATAGGAAACAGTAATTGACTCTCCTGTATCCATATCCGAGTCTGTAAAACCAATCCGGACACTATCAATATAACCTTTGGGATCACCATTAAACCACCTGTCCCAATCACCTAACCTCAATTTCCAGGCTCCATTAGAAGGATCCTTTCCGTGCAAGGGGGTAATGTTATCCTTAATTCCATAACTACCGTCGGGTGAATCATTGTTCACATCAAAAACGGTTGATAAATCCGACCTAAAAGTTAAGTTGGCATTTGTTTCATACTGTGCATCATATTTATTTCCTGTGTCAGCCAAGGAAACAGCAGTTCCCTGAGGGGTAACCAACTCATAATTCAAATCATAGAGATATTCGTGATTCCTAACTGCAACATGAAGCTCGACCAATGTTGATGTGGTATCGATCAGGAATGGACTTGGTTCCCCGATGCTTACCTCAAACCAATTTACATACAGATTTGCAATTTCTGTGGTATCATCTCCACAATACCCGTCGATGATAGCACGGTAATCTCCATTATATGTAGTATCTGCATTTTCTATAATAAGAGAATCTTCAGCTACAGTTATATCACCAACAGAAGCAAGATCGGTCCAACCATTACCATCATTATATTGCCAGGTATAGGATAAAGCACCATAACCTTCAGCATTCAAACCAAAACGTACAGTTTCATTTTCACAAACCTGCTTATCTTTTGGATGTTCAATTATACTTACTGTATCACGGACAGATAAGCTGGCTGAATCGCTATATTTTGCTCCACAAGTGTTGGAAACTTCAACACGGTAATCTCCGGCATCGCTGTTGGATACATCGCTGACTGTATAGCTGTCGGAGGTGGCTCCGCTGATGGAACTCCAGCTTCCACTGGCATTCGTATACCACTGGTAGCTCAGCGGTGATTCACCGTCGGCTGATACACTGAAAGTGGCATCTTCTCCCTCACATACCGTCTCATCTGAGGGATGGGAGGTGATCGATACCGTATCGCTGACCGCAAGGCTTACAGTATTGGTCGTGTCATCTCCGCACACACCCTGGATCTTCAGACGATAATTGCCTTCATCGGCATTTTCTATATCAGTCAGGGTCAGATCCGTATTGGTGGCTCCGCTGATGTCGCTCCAGCTGCCTCCGGCATCCGTCTCCCACTGGTAACCGGTAACATCTCCGTTTACGGTTGATGAAAAAGTGATATCTGAGCCCTCACAACCGGTCTGGTCATTCGGCTGATCGGTAATATCTATGGTATCATTAACGGAAAGGGTCGCAGCATCACTTGTACGGGTTCCGCAGGTGTTGGAGACTTCAACACGGTAATCTCCTGCATCGTTGTTAGAGACATCGCTGACCGTATAGCTGTCCGAAGTGGCCCCGCTGATGGAACTCCAGCTTCCAC
>JAGXLC010000047.1:14113-22270 GCA_018334875.1 Bacteroidales bacterium
GCATCACTTGTACGGGTTCCGCAGGTGTTGGAGACTTCAACACGGTAATCTCCTGCATCGTTGTTAGAGACATCGCTGACCGTATAGCTGTCCGAAGTGGCCCCGCTGATGGAACTCCAGCTTCCACCGGCATTCGTATACCACTGGTAGTTCAGCGGTGATTCACCGTCGGCTGATACATTGAAAGTGGCATCTTCTCCCTCACATACCGTCTCATCTGAGGGATGGGAGGTGATGGTCACCGTATCCTGAACGGTCAGACTTACTGTATCACTATACTCCTCTCCACAATCTCCAACCACATAAACACGGTAAAACAACTCATCACTATCTGATACAGGATCTATCGTTAAATTCTCCGTATCTTCCCCACTGATATTCGAGCCGGAAACATCGCTCCAATTACTTGATCCATCAGGGCTGGACTGCCATGTATATGTAAGGCTAACGCCATCAGCTTCTACAGAAAACTCTGCCATAGAAACTTCACAAGCTGTTTCATTCACGGGATCTTGTGTAATCTCCGTTTGAGTCACTGAATCCACTACCACATCATCACCCTGTTTCACACAATCGTTTTCATCTATGGCATATGTCTCATAAGTATCCGGGGCCAAACCCGTAAAATCGCCGTCTTCATCCCACCCTGAACTGGGAATGGTATTTCCTGTTGAGGTAGCTACCAACTGAAAATCTTTGTCTCCTGTTCCGCCGGAAGCACTTAATTGTATTTCTCCATCATTTGTGAGTGCACAACTAGCCTCAACATTATCCACCGATATGGAAATTTCCGATGGGATGCTATCTCCATAATAAGTTTCATTAAATATAAGATTAAAATCTCCGGATTCACAACCATTCGCGTCCTTAACCGATACCGTGACTATGTCGTCTCTTGCGATACCTGTAACCACCGATGAATCCGAACCTACAATAGTTCCGTTAACCTCCCAGGTATACTCTACATAAGGTGGTGTACCTCCACTGGGATGAGCTTCCAGTGCGGCATCGCTTGAATTGTAACAACTTAACGCCTGAACACAGGTGACGGAATCTATAACAACGGCATCAGGTTCTTCAACAGTTCTTGAGGTGCCATCCCAGTTGCTATGATCATTATCATCATAAAGATAAAGATTATAGGTTCCGGCAGAATAACCGGTAAAAGCTACACTGTCTGAAGAAGTAACTAAATCTTCAATTAAATTATCATCAGAATCCCTGACTTCATAAAGATAATCTCCGCTTCCGCCACTTGCAAGCATGTAAATTATTCCATCACTGCCTCCATTACAGGTTACTGAGTCTGTATAAGCCGTTAATTCAACATCTGAACCTCCGTTTTTTAATGAAGCGGAGGAAAATGTATTATATTCCAATCCACCGGAGTTAAAATTTTCCGAAGCATTTTCTCCCTGCAGGAAAATGCTCGATTCTCCCGCATCAAAATCTAAATTTTCAACGCTTTTAAAATCCCATCTGCTTACGGTAACATCTGAACGGCCCATATCCAGCGATCTTCTTTCCGTTCCCGTCGTCTTGAATGTTTCACCTGTTACCTCATAATCATTGGTATTTAGTGCTCCGCGTTGAAGTTGGATGTCTCCTGAAGTATTCAAGTCATTTTGAAGGGACCATCCACCGCCCGGTCCGTCAAAAATCACATCGGAATGGAGTTCAGGTTGTATGTCAATGGTGTTGTTTTCATTTTCCGCCTTCATCAGGAGATCACCATAATATTCATTGCTGAGTTTTTCGGGCAGTTTTAGGGAGCCATAGACTTTAAGCTCAGCACCCGTCCATTTATTAAAAATGAAATGCCGGCTATTAAGCCCACCCTGAGGCCGCACATTTTTCCAAACAAGATCTTTACAAGCTGCTTCTCCCTTAATTTTTATAGATTGGCCGGGATCAGAAAAAGAATTGTGATCGATGATCACATCATCATTTCTTGTCGGCACTCCGGCTCCACCCGGGCCACCGCTACTCTTCGCCCAGTGAGAGGGATCATCCCAATTCCCGCTTCCATTTACCCAGTATAATTCAGGGTTTTCAGAATCTCTTTGATCAACCTTTGAATCACCCATTCCATTAGAAGGAAAAGCAGAAAAATTCAGAAAATCAATATCCTGTATATATCTCGTCCCAAAACCGGAAAAAGAATGTGTCAGGGAACTGAACCCTGGCCGATGTCTGCTCCCCATATAGGAATTACCGGAAATAAATGCATTATTGGCAAAAGATTTAGTCCTTATAATATTCCCTGTCGCCGATGAAAAATTTCTCCTGTATTTATTTATTTCTTTAAAGAAAGAAAGATCGGATTGATGCAGAATCGGATCGAACCAGGAAGGAAAAATTAAAAACCTTTCCGAAAGTATATTCCCGGAGGATGTTGCTTCTTCGGTAAATTTATTGGTCGTTTCGCGATTATTATATCTCAGCCGGACCCCGGAATTGCCCACAAATTCACCTGTATCTGCCAAATGTGCAGTAATAGATGCATGGCTTCTGCCGGATGGTCCATATGATTCTTCGGAATGTATGGTCTGCAAACAAAGAAATGAAAGTAAAACAAAGAAAAATAGAGAGATACAAGGCTTTAATCGTCCGGACATGGGGTCAAAATTTTGATTATTAATAATCTGCTGTGCATTGTTAATAAACTTCTACGATAACAAGTGTTTTTTGTTGCAAAAAATCAGGCTATCATACAATACAGCCTAATTTTTTTCAACATACCGAATTGTTATCATTTACGGAAAGGTCTGGCTGTGTTGAAAACTTTTTTATAAGAGCGGGAAATTTTTTGATTAAAAGGCGGTATTTAATGACGAATATATAAAAAGGTTAGATGTTTTCTCTTATTTCGGCTGTCACATATTTACGGGTAATATACCGGACGGGATACCAGGCAGCAATAAAACCAATGGTCAGCACGGTGATAAAGACGCCCAGCACATCGAGCCACTGGATTTCCACCGGGTAATAATCCACCACGAAAGATCCCGACTCTCCCAAACGCAGCAATCCAAAGGTTTCCTGCAGCCAGGATATGAAGATGCCGATGCCCGTGCCCACCAGAGCACCAATGACAGATATCATCCACCCTTCCAGGAAAAAGATCCGCCGGATGGTTCTCAGGCTTGCCCCCAGATTTCTCAATATAATAATATCCTCTTTTTTATCGATGATAAGCATGGTCAGGGAACCGATAACATTGAAAGAAGCAACAATGAGAATAAATGTCAGAATCAGAAAGATATACCATTTCTCGGATTGCATCACTTTATAAAATACTTCATGCTGTTCATACCGGTTCTTTACCTCATAATCACTCCCCAGGATTTCTTCCAGCCGGCTTTCCACCTGGTTCATATTATATTCATCACCTACCTTGATCTCCACGGCTGTTACCTCTTGCTGATAATCAAGCAGGTCTCGTGCAAAGTCAATGGGAACAATTACATATTCAGCATCATACTCAGGCTGGGTGGAAAAAATACCCGAAGGAAAAATATACTTTCGGTTGAAGGCTTTGCGGGGATTGATCATAGAGGACTGTCCCCTTTCGGGAACATAAATATTGAGAGGCTCCATAAAGTTCAGGCTCACCGAGAGAAAATAGGCCAAACCCTGTCCAAGAACAGCCATATCTTTATTTTCATCTCGCAGTAAAAATTTACCGTTGGTAATCATGCTGTCAACCCCGGATAATTTCACAAAATCGTCCGGCACTCCCTTGACCCTGCCAATATATTGTTTTTCATCATACCTGATCAGGGCATTTTCTTCCAGTACACCACAAAAAACCTCCACACCGGCCAGATTCTTAACTTCCTTAAAACGCTCGTCATCATCCACTACAAATGTTTTTCCCCTTTCAGGGGTAATTTTAATATCCGGATCAAAAGCATTATAGGTGGATTTGATAAGATCTTCAAAACCGTTGAATACGGAAAGTACTACAACCAAAGCCATGGTGCCCACCATAACACCAATAACCGAAACCAGAGAAATGATGTTGATCACATTTCTCAGCTTTTTGGTCAGAAAATATCGTTTCGCTATAAAAAACGGAAAATTCACGGTCAGTCTGATTTCTTGTCGTTGTTTTTATCCTTGTTCAGTAACCTGTCAATGTTATCAATATAATCCAGTGAATCGTCTATAAAAAAGTTCAATTCAGGAATTCTGCGCACCTGATGCCTGATCCTGTTTCCAAGCTCATAGCGAATTTCACTGCTATACTGCTTAACCAAGTCCAGGGTCTTCTCATTATTCTGACTCGGATAAATGCTGAGATAAGCTTTGGCAATCAACAGATCAGGCGAAATCCGGACCACCGTAACGGTAATCATCTTCCCATCAAAATGGCTTCTGCTTTTCTTCTGAAAAATATCGCCCAGCTCTTTCTGAACCAGTCTTGCAACCTTCTTCTGCTTGGTAGTAGCCATAGTTCCTCCCTTTCTTAAAAACTTAACCTCAAAATTAAAGGTTTTTGGGTAAAGATTTATACATTTATCCTTTACATTAGAACAAGCCCAAAAGACTCGTAATCTAATAGCTTAAATTACAAACAAATATACAGGTCTAATGTAAAAATTTTTTCATCGCAAGGCTTTTGTGCCGAAAATTTTTCTGTAATTATTTTTATTTGCATTTCAAATGAAGCGATCAATAAGTTAAAAACAGAAAATATGAAACTATATTCCTTATTCTCAAAAAGGACAAAAAAGTACCACACCGGGCTGGTATTGAGCGGAGGAGCAGCGCGCGGCTTTGCCCATATCGGAGTTCTGAAAGCCCTCAATGAAAATGGCATCTTCCCTGATGTTGTTTCCGGAGTCAGTGCAGGTGCTCTGGCCGGTGTCTTATATTGCGACGGATATAAGGCGGAAGAGATTTTTAACATCTTCAGGGATAAAAACCTGATGAAATTTGCCACCATCACCATTCCCAGAGACGGATTGCTGGGGATCGAAAACCTGAAAAGGGTACTTGAGACCACCCTTCATGCAAAAACTTTTGAGGAGCTGCAAATACCTTTCTATTGCAATGCCACCAACCTAAATGACGGCATTTCTGAATATTTCCATGAAGGCGAACTGATAACAAAAGTTATCGCCTCCGCAAGCATACCTGTGTTGTTCAAGCCCGTCTACCTGAACAACACCACCTATACCGACGGCGGAGTGATCGATAATTTCCCTGTATACCCCATTCAGGATAAAACAGAACACATTATCGGAGTACATGTTAATCCCACCGGTAAAATGCAAAGCATAAAAAGCCTGGTCAAAATAGCGGAAAGAAGCTTTCATGTGATGGTCAACTCAAGAGTCAAAGAAATGGCGGTCAACTGCGATCTTTTCATCCAGCCTGATGGTCTTGATCAATACGGATTGCTCCATGCTTCTGCGGGAAAGGAAATGTATGAGCTGGGGTATGAAAGCACAATGAAAATACTGAAAAAGAAATTCCTCAAAAAGTTCTACATCAAAGCATCATGATTTAAACCAGTCAACCTGAAAAACATAAATAATTTTAATCATTGCTCCACAATACTTTTTAACTTTGCAGTTCATCAAATCCATACCGGAAAATGAGTAAGGAACTTTACATTCATAATTCATTAACCAGAAAAAACGAAAAGTTCGAGCCTTATAAGCCGCCTTACGCAGGATTATACGTATGCGGACCTACGGTGTACGGAGAAGCGCACCTCGGCCATGCCCGGCCGGCAGTTACCTTCGATCTGGTATACCGTTACCTTTTGCACCTGGGCTATAAAGTTCGTTATGTACGCAACATTACCGATGTAGGCCATCTGGAAAGCGATGCGGATGAAGGGGAAGATAAGATCGCCAAAAAAGCCCGTGTAGAAAAGCTGGAACCGATGGAGATCGCCGAACGATATATGCGAAGCTACCACAGGAATATGGATCAGATGAATGTTATGAGGCCCAACATCGAACCCAGGGCCTCCGGACATATCATCGAGCAGCAGCAGTTGGTCAAAAAGATACTGGAAAGCGGCTTCGCCTATCTCCGCAACGGATCGGTATATTTTGACGTTGAAAAGTACAACCAACAATACAATTACGGAAAGTTATCCGGCAGAAACATAGAAGAGCTTAAAACCAATACCAGAGCGCTTGAAGGACAGGAAGAAAAAAAGAACCCATTTGATTTTGCCCTTTGGAAAAAAGCCAACCCGGAACACATCATGCAATGGCCTTCAGAATGGGGCAACGGCTATCCGGGCTGGCACCTGGAATGCTCGGCCATGAGCACAAAATATTTGGGTGAACCTTTTGACATCCACGGAGGGGGTATGGATCTGCTTTTTCCACACCATGAATGCGAAATTGCCCAGTCAACCGCTTCCAACGGCAGAGAATCGGTCCGTTACTGGATGCACAACAACATGGTTACCATCAACGGGCAAAAGATGGGTAAATCCCTGGGCAACTTCATTACACTCAACCAATTCTTTTCAGGGGAGCACGAATTTCTAAAGAAACCCTACAGCCCGATGACCATCCGGTTCTTTACCCTACAAGCCCATTACAGAAGTCCACTCGACTTCTCCAACGAAGCATTGCAGGCAGCCGAAAAGGGTCTGGATAAACTTCTTAAGGCCGGAGAACTCATTGATGATCTGGAACCGGGAGCAGAAACCGACTATGACCTGAACCAGGCAGAAGAAAAATTATACCAGGCCATCAATGATGATTTCAATACACCGGTGCTGTTTTCCCATATTTTCGATCTGGTCCGCTTCATCAATTCGGTGCACAACGGAAAAGCCCGGATCAAAAATAATGACATCCAAAAACTAAAAGACCTATACAACGCATTTGTCCATGATATCCTCGGTCTGGAACAGGAAGAAGAACAAGGTCCCGACAGCCAATTAACCAGGGAGCTGATCAATATGATCCTCAACATAAGACTGGAGGCCAGAAAGAACAAAGACTTCGAAACCGCCGACAAGATCAGGGACCGGCTTGAGGAACTGGGCATTGAAATCATGGATAAACCCGATGGATTTGACTGGGAGATCAGGAAGAAGTAGTAATGAGTAGTGAGTGAATGAGCAGTGAGTGAATGAGTAGTAGGGAGTAATGAGCATGTGTAGAGCCACGTGGCGTGGGTCAATTAGCGGCACGAAAGAACGAAAGCACGACGGAACGTCGGTACAATGGAATGAGAAGAGGGGAAAGTAGTGAGTAGTGATGAATAGTAGTGAGTTGCTTGGGAGTGAATGAGTTTTGAGTGATGTGAGTGAGGAGGTTCGTATTTGCAATCCATGGAAAAGAAAGTCCACGAATCCGTCAGGGGCCGGACAAGTTTTCACGAAGGGGTACTTCCGAAGTACCCCCTCCCCCTTCTGAAGTACCCCCCTCCACTTCAGAACTCAAACGATCAAGGTAAAAACTCGACACATCGAGATCAAACCTCGACATACCCCCTTCAGAACTCAAACGACCGAGTAAAAAACTCAAGTTTCCGAGTTCAAAGCAAGGATATCCCCCTCGAAGAAGTACCCCCTCCCACTTCAAAGCTCGAACAACCGAGTTCGGAACTCGATCATTTTAGGTAAAAGGTCGGCCGTTTGAGTTTTTAACCGGTTACCCCCACTTCGGAAGTGGATCATTCAAGTAAAAAAGAAACAATCAAGAGATCAGAGATCAGATATCAGAGGTCGGAGGTCGGAAGACAGAGGTCAGAGATCGGAGGTCAGAAGACTGAGGTCGGAGGTCGGAGATCGGAGATCGGAAATGACAGGGCGAAAGTGCGAAAAAACGATGGTACGAGAGAACGAAAGTGCGAGGGGGCGATAGGGCGAGGGAGTGGATGAAGAAGTTAGTGAATGAGTGGCGGAGCGTGTTGTTTAAATATTAGGTTTTTACACATAATTTTTTCGGATGGTTGATCATTACTCACTACTTAATACTCACTACTTTTCCCGCCTTTTCGTCTCCCACGGTATTCCGCAAGATTATTCATTTTTTCTGCCAGTCTCTGAGACATGCCACGGCATGTCTCTACACAAATTTCCAGTCTCATCAAACTCCTGTCAAACCCGTCTGTCGGGCAGGCAATCAAACCTTCAAACTTTTCACCTTATCTTCTCGTCTTCCCGTGTCA
>JAGXLC010000048.1 GCA_018334875.1 Bacteroidales bacterium
CAACAACATGGTGGTAGTAAAACGGCCATTGCCATCCTTATCGGACAACCTTCTTTTGTCAGGCTTCCAATCGTTAAAGTCTCCGGCCACATATACTTCACTTCCGGGCTCTGCCTTGCAAATGAAGGTAATCCGTTTTTTCCCTTTATTGGGATTTGCCTTTTTGTTCATAGTTGCTGTTTTCATGTATTACTGTTTAATTATTAAATATTTAAAAGAATTGCAAACACGTTAAAATTACACCATTCATTGAATAAAGTTCAATATATTTTCCAAAAAAACATTTTTTTTATCCATCGTAAAAGTTTTCAAATCAACCCTAATATATCGGCCAACCGGTAAAACTCAGTAATTCCCCAGGCCTGAGCGTAACAGCCCCTTTGCATATGGGGAAAATCACCGTCCAGAATTTCCGGAAGCTGAGCAATACATCCCTGGTTCATCTGTCTCATGGAAGTAAACAGAATGTCCCGAGAAGCCTTTAATCCGTTTTCTCCATACGTTTTATACATAGCCTCGCAATAAGAAGGAAAGGTCCATGTCCATGCAGTTCCATTATGGTAGGCAGGTTTTCTGGAGTGATCCTCCTCCCCTTCATATCTTCCTTTATAAGGATGAAATGGATCATTAAGCAGTTGGCCGTTATGATACACCGGTAATTGATATTCCGTATTTCGGTCTGCCAAAGTTCGAATGGCCCCGGGAACAACAAGCTCTTCACAGGCCAACAGGATCCCCTCACCTATCTTTTTTTCTTCAACTGCTCCCAGCGTAATTGCAAAGAGCTGATTGGGCCGCAAATGATCATCACGTACCGCCTGGGAAGCAGGCTCAAAACCACTGGTGTGCAGACAATCGGATAGATAAATCTCTTTCTCAAAAACGGTGCAATGGTTTTGTTTCTCTATTAGAAAATATGTTTTTATGGATTCTTTGATCTTTCCGGCCAGATCCGTCCATCTATTTTCATCCGGTAATTGGCCGGACAGGAAATGAACGGCATGATACCACAGTGCCTGGATTTCTATGGGATAGCCTTCTCTGGGTGTTCCGGCCGGGTAATTGGTATCCATCCAGGTAAAATGGGTGGGGCTATATATCAAACCGCTGTCATGGTCCATTTGAATACCGTTTGGAGTTCCCTCCATATAATTCACCGCTATTGAGCGTAAAACCTCGAGCAGGGTTCTTCCGCCACAATCCTCCTGAAGGAACCCGGTATCTTCATTGCTGAGAAGATCCTGAACACCTGCAAAAAGCCATAAGGGAGCGTCGGAAGTATCCCTGTTCGAGGTGTCCTTTCCCCGGATTACATTGGGCAGGGTTCCATCCTTTTCAAAGGATGCAAACTCACGGATAATACTTTTTGCTTCCTCCGTATAACCTGCACTTATAATGCCTCTCAGGCAAATCAAAGTATCCCTCCCCCAGTCAAGGAACCATGGATGTCCGGCAATAACAGTTTTATTGGAATTGCGGTCAACAATAAATTTTCTGACTGAATTTTTTAAAATTTCCTTCACTCCGGATGCTTCATCTTTCATCTTATCTGGCCCGGCAAGATCCTGTTCTTTTCTCCGCTGCCGGACAGAATCCTCCTCTCCGGCAGCTACCAATGCACTGAGATGAACTGTTTCATTGCCTTTTAGTAAAATCTTAAAATAACCCGGACTATAGAGATCCCCCTCTCCATCCATTCCCCGCTCCATTTCCATGGGATACGGAATCCGGTAGTGCCATTCGTCTTCCCTGACAAACTCCCCATTCCGGCAAACGAGGTTCAGCATTTTTTCCTGATCATGAAAGGTAAAACCATTCTCCCCCTCCCTTATATTGACAGGCCAGGTATCTTCAGGACCCTGAAAAGCTTTGGT
Organism: Bacteroidales bacterium; assembly: GCA_018334875.1. NCBI lineage: Bacteria > Pseudomonadati > Bacteroidota > Bacteroidia > Bacteroidales > Bacteroidales bacterium. The sequence goes on from JAGXLC010000048.1 coordinate 1,875, forward strand.
GAGCTCATGGTGATTCCTGCTTTCAATATCTGGACGCAATATGATCTTAACGGCTTCTTCCTGCGGAAGCACCAAAGCATCTTTACCCTCTGTTCTCTTTAAACTTACATCCAATAAATTATCTGCTTCATCGAAACGGTAGGTTAAAGCCAATGGAACAACCAACCCGGCTCCGGCCGGTATCTCAAAACGATATTCGGCAAGATTCTCTGAATGATAAAAAGACGTTTGATATTCCGACATAATGGCTCTTGAAAATCCTTTATATACCGACCAGCCTCTGATACGAGTAAGCATAATATGCCGGTCCTCGGGAACCTTGCTATCCAGATTCGCAGAAATCAGGGCATCATATTTGCTTCTTATCCCGCCGAAAGCTACTTCTGAAACTGAAATTCCCGAGCGGGTGTTTACGGAAAGGGCATTCAGAAATGTTCCAGCCTCAATATCCTGGTGTCCAAAATGGTTTTTAACAAACCACAGGTTATCCCGGGATGCCAGGAGGAGCTGGCCTGTATTTTTATGTACCCTTTCGCCGTCATACAACTCGAAAGCCAGTTGAAACCTTGCTCCATGCCCGTGGAATTTGCCGGGCTCTATGATCGCCACATACTTTTCAGTCTTCAAGTAAAATCCTTCTCCGTGTCCCAGTATGGAAGAGTCCTGTTTCAAAGTGTACCTGAAGAAACGGGGAGCAATGATCAAAACGGGAGTTTTCTCAGGTACCACCACCTCGCGATTCACATCCTGCGGATAAACCCACCGGATAACCGGAGGTCGAACATCCCAATTTGCACTAAAGAAATCATAAGGGGCATTCTTAAACTCTATAGTCTTGTTTTTGATGAACTCATCGGTGATAACCCAATCGTAATCCTGAAACAACTGCATGATCTGAACCCTCAACATCCGTTCGGCTTTGGTATCGGTGACTATCCGGTTGATCCGTAAGTCCGTGACCCGGGGGAAATATGCCTCTTCATCTGCAAGAGCAACTATCTGATAAGGTTTCAGGGGAACTCTGTACGCTTCATGACTTTCCTCAAATACCACATCTTCTCCTGAAAGAAGGTCCTGATGATTGGTCATAAATGGTTCTGCAAGTTCTTTTCTGAGATATACCTCATTATCTTCTGCAGAAAGATTGGCAATAACAGCTAACTTCTGGCTGATATGCTCCGAATGCCTCAGGTAGGCGATGCTGTTCTTATGGCTTATATGCATTTTTGTGAGCTGAAATGCCTGCCGGAAAGTGGGATGGGATTTCAGAATGTTGTTGAGGCGCTTGAGAAAATCTACCTGATTATCCTCATTTCCCCAGTTTAGGGAAGTGAGTCGATGGACATCAATCTTCTCATCGGCATACCACTCAACGCCACAAGTAATGGCAAATGTACCGGTATCCGATAAAAGTGCTGTAAGCCCGTTCCTGAGCCTTGAAAAAGCTTTTGATACGGAAGCAAGACGATTGTTGTCGTGAGTTTCCGAAAAGTTTACCATTGGCCCTTTGGCGGGGGATATTCGCATAAACTCCCCGATATACCATTCCATCTGATCCTGGTCATAATTCTGGAACATCTCCGAATAAGCCCAGTTCAGATTGCAAGTGGTAAGCAACCTTTCAGTAGTAGAAACTTTACCTCCTAAACCTTCCAAAAGAAAAATCGTTGATGGAAATTCATTCCGAACTTTTGCCGTAATGTACTCCCATGCCTGTTCAGGAACCATATATCCGGCATCACATCTAAAGCCATCTACTCCTTTCCGGCACCAGAACAAAAATACATGGGCCATATATTCCCACAAATCTTTCCGGGAATAATCCAGCCCGGAAAGATCGCTCCAGGTAACACCCCAGGCTCCGGGAGATACAAATCTACCCTCCTGATCCTTAAGAAAAAATTCCGGATGGTGAACCTGAAGCTGGGAAGCCCAGCCGGTATGATTCACCGGGATATCCATAAAAACCCGGGCATGTTTCGCATGGACCTTATCAACAAGTTCGGAAAACTGCTCCATTGGGGTAGTTTCTTTGTCGAATTCAGCCAGGGCAGGATCTACATTCATAAAATCCAGGGCTGCGTAAGGGCTGCCCAAGAGCCCCATCCGGGCATAGGTTGTCGGTACGGGATGGACCGGCAGGAGCATGAGAATATCAAATCCCAGATCATCCACAATAAAATCAATTTCTTTTTTCAGATCCCTGAATTTACCCGACTCTGGTATAACCGAAACTTTTTTATCCTCAATGGATTCTATACTTTTTAAATTTTCATTGATTGAAGATACGGCATCTTCTCCAACAAACAAACGCACAAAAGCACAATAAATCGAATTGCTGATGACCGAAAGGGCAGGTTCAACCTTAATGTACAGATTATTTCCTTCCGGCCAAAGGGGTTCTGTATGGTTTTCAGTAATAAAAAAAGCTTTGGCCTCAAAAAAACCGATGGATATCAGAGGCACTTCGATAGAATAGCTATTCTCTGCTTCAGCGGCCATAGGAAAATCACCCCATTCCTGAAAGCGCCGGGGAACTTCCTGTTCTGCTCTGGCAATAAGCTCCTTCCGTTTAAGGTAAGGATTATAAAGATTTGTTCGCAGATAAGCCTTTCCTGCTAAATCTACCGGTACCGACAAGGTAATATTCAGAAAATCTCCCTCCCTGAAAATCAAATTCATCCCCGGAGAAGGACACTGGTGAAGACGTTCGTTCATGAAATTTTATACTCTGCTCCATTTTTTATCTGACGAATCAACAAACTATTGATCTTGAAAGTTGAAATTTAATACAAAGAATTTCATAATTTATACAAAATCCAAAAAAATTGATTTTTTAAAAATGTTTGCCTATCTTTAGAGGGCATAAGATGGCTCTTTTGTAGGAAGGGGTCCGAAGGATTCCCGCATTCGCAAAAATGCGGGAATCTGCTTTCATCAAAAAAAGCATAATACGTTACACTGACATTTCCCATATCGGTTTTTCCCCGAATTATTCCAAATAATTCTTATAATTTGGACAAGCCAAAAAGGAAACACATTAAATTCCTTAAAAGCCTCCTGTTTGGTTTTGGCTTGTCCAAATTAGGGTGTTCAACCATTAAAGAAGGGTCCTTATGCAATCTTTGCACTTGGACCCTTCTTAGCGCGGTATTCAGTGAAATTTCAGTATCTACCAAAATGCCAAAACACCGGGACAATGAAATAACGATTCTCATTATCCGTTATTCCAATTGGTCTTTAAGCATGCCAAGATACTGTTCTTTTGTGTTTTCATCGGTACCCATGATCCCACATAGGTATTTTCCACTTTTATAAAGTAAAATGGAACCATTGTAGGGATCTTCAATGCTGTATTGATTTTTGTCTCGTTTATCTTCAGGAAATTCAACAAAATCAAGGTATTTGTTGAGTATCTCTTCAGTCTCCTGCTTATTTTCAGGGCTAATAAGGAATATCTGAAAAGATTCTCCTCCCTGTTCGTAATCCGCAATAAAAGCAGAATGAAGATAACTATAGCCAAGAAAATTGTTGGCTATATATTTCTCAGAATTTTTGAGTTTGCCTTTTTTCGGGAACAAATTCAATTCCGCGGGTAATTTACCCTTTCCACTGTGTTCTTCATCCATTCGCTGAGCCAGTTCCTCCATAGAATCACTCAAATCCGCCTCATTGGCATTAATCTGCACATAATACGGCCCGGTGATAAAGTAATAAGATTCACTGCTTTTGAAGCCCTGCGCCCCCGTATTTACAAATTCATAATCACTGCTTCTTTCCTGTGAGTAGATTCCGAATGTGTTGGTAGGAGTGCTGTGTTCAAAAATATACACCCGCATTTGTCCATCCTGGTTATTTGAATATCTGGCTGTATAAAGCTTCTGGAAATCATAACTCAGATAAGAATCGGCGGCACCGTTGATAATGTCCCAAAGGTTATCGGGTGTATAAACCTTATCTCCTACATTCAACTCCCAGCCTTCCATCTCCGGAAACAAATCCTCCGCTTGATCATCTGAGGATAGACAAACCGATGGTAAAAGGAACACAATCATTCCCATCAGAACAAATCCTTTGAATATAGCTCTTCTTTTTATCATTGTTGTTACTGTTTAATAGTTATACAAGAAAATCATCGGGTACCTGGGCGACTCTGGTAATATCGGCTATTTTTCGGGGTACCTTAAATCCTTTCTTACATTTCACTGTACAGTCGGTACAATCTTTACAGGGATCATCCTGAATACCGCGTGCAATCAACTCATCCTTGGCTTTTTTCACCTCTCTGTAACCATAAGCATACATATAAGCCCGCATCATATCGGGAATAGGGAGTTGTTTTCTGCATGTTTCAGTACATTCCTGACATCCGTTACAATACAAGCCTTCTTCAAAGGAAGCGGCATACAAGAAGTTTTCCTCTTCCTGATTCAGGTCCAAGTCATTCATAACCGCCATATTTTCATTAAGCTCATCATAGTTGATAATACCAGGAATGGCAGTATGAACGTTCGGGTTATTCAATGCCCATTTCAATGCAGCCTGGTTGGGCATTTTTGTACCGGAATCCGCCTCAAGGTCTCCACCTGCCTGGGTTTTCATGGCTACTACACCTATTCCTGCCTTGGAGGCTTCTTCAATAAGTCTTGTCATTTCGTCTTTATGATCCTGCCTGAAATTATAGGCTACCAGGATTACATCATGTACGCCACCATCGATGACCGCCTGAATCACTTCAGGTTCATTGCTGTGGGTTGACACACCTATATAGCGGGTTTTACCCTGGCTCTTGGCTGTTTTTAAAGCATCTATAACCTCCTCGGACAATACCTGATCGCGTGAAGATACCGCATGCGAATACAGAATTTCCACATGATCCATTTGCAATCGCTCCAGGCTGATATCCAGATTTTTCAGAAATTCTTCTTTATTTCTGGATGGCACTTTTGTAGCAATAGTGAAAGAATTGCGGGGATAATCCTTTAAAACCTCTCCCAGCATCTTTTCGTTGTTGCCATTCTGGTAACCGTGGGCGGTGTCAAAATGTTCAATCCCCGCATCTAATGCAGCTTTTGCTAGATTTGGATTATCGGCACGCATCACCCCAAAACTGACAACCGGCAACTCAAGATCCGTATTGCCCAGTTTTCTTTTAACAATTTTTCCTTGTTTTCCTTCTGCATGAATGGATTTGATGGATTCCGCACCTGTCATTTTATTTGCAAACAAGGCTCCTGCAGTTCCAAGCAGTGAGGTCTTCAGGAATGTTCTTCTGTTGAAATCATTGTTCTTCATAGTCTTTGTCTTTCTTTTTATCGGTTTAACATTCTCCAGAAACTGCTATATCATGGTTCACCCTTAAGATAAACCATTGAAATATAACGCTTCTTTTTATCATTGTTGTTATTGCTTAATAATCAAAATCATACAAGAAAATCATCGGGTACCTGGGCCACCCTGGTAATATCGGTTATTTTTCGGGGTACCTTAAATCCTTTCTTACATTTCACTGTACAGTCGGTACAATCTTTACAGGGATTATCCTGGATACCGCGCGCAATCAACTCATCCTTGGCTTTTTTCACCTCCAATTTGTTTGTTTGCGGTTAATCGCCAAGATACCGAACCCAACCCCAATTGTTTTAATGCAGCAAGTTATAAAGTTTTGCCCAAACAGGAAACATTTTAACAAATTTTAAGATTCAATAATCTGAATTAATACAAATATACATATAAGCATGTTTATAAAACATCCTCCCACTTCCAGCATTCAGTCCAATTTTCAGAGCCAGGGAGATCGTAGCGATCAGGTAATTTTAACTCACTATAAATAATAACATCCGCTTTTTCAGAATCATTTTCGGGAATAAAATATTATACACCTTCCAGACGGTTTCTAACCGGTTCTCCTCATGGCAGTCCGAACCATTATGAACTCATGAATATTCTCCATGTCGATCAGGCCTTTCACCTTTTCATTTTCCACTACCGGAGCCATAGAAATCTGTTGGTATCTCATCTTTTCATAGGCTTCTTCAAGGGAAGTTCCGGATGGAAAAACCGTAACATCGGTATTCATAATCTTTTCCACTTTCGCATCTTCCCCATACTTAATCAGGCCCTGAATGATATCATTGCGTGTAAGTATCCCCACGACCCGCTCTTCGTCGGTAACAATAAACCGTTGTTCGGGGCCATCCAGGAGGATTTCCACAGCTCTCTTAAGGGAATCCTGAGGATGCAAAGGGGTATATTCATGCATAAGCACTTTTTCAATGGTATAACCCGCAAGTACGGAAGTATATTTCACCATTTCATATTCCCGTTGTGCCCCTATATAGATAAAAATGGCTATAAATATAAGAAAGGGATTGGCATACAAACCCCAGATGGCAATAAAAAAAGCAAAGATTTTACCAATGTTCATTGCCACCAGGGTTGCCTGGTCACGAGGTAGTTTCATGGCCAGCAGGGACCTGAAAACCCTGCCACCATCCATGGGAAAGGCGGGAATGAGATTAAACACGGCAAGCATCAGGTTAGCAAACATTAAAATGACCAGAAAATTGGATTTATTGATAACCTGAAAGTTGGCGGGATTCAAATCAAGGCGTCCCGTTGTTGACAATACAATCCACAAAAATAAGGCAATAGCAAGATTTAAAAGAGGGCCTGCTACTGAAACCATCAGTTCCTGCCTGGGATCTTCGGGCATTTTTTCCAAATCAGCGACACCCCCTATAGGCAAAAGGGTAATGCTGCGGGTTGGAATACCATACCGCCTGGCAGTAAGCGAATGTGATAATTCGTGAAGCACAACACAAAAAAATATGGAAAAAACAAATAAAACGGAAAAAAGAATGTCCCTCAACCCGAGCCCCTGCTGAAGATTGATAAAAACAATCCAGGCAATGATCAACAGAAAGGTCCAGTGAACCGAAATTCTTATTCCAAATGGCCTGCCTAAAGTAAGTGAATATTTCATCTGAATGGTTGTTAATAAAATAAAAAAAGCAATATAATAAAGATCAATAAAAAAACGAAGGAAGAAAAGATTTCATTTCGTAGTAAAATCATATTAATGATAAGTCAATTCAAACATTTTTTTGTAATTTTTACCGGGAATTTAACCCGAATAATTCAAGAATTATTCCTGTCTCCGACAGCGACTTAGGTGAACTTAAATTTTTTTCAAAAATTTAAGTTCACCTAAGTCGGGGTTAACCTGCATTTTATTCATATTTGTAAAAATTTATGCAGGTTAAAATACATCTCTATGAATGACATTACCATAACGGTAAGAGAAGAGGAAGTGCCGGCTATTGGTTTGGGCACGTGGTTGCTCAGGGGCAATTCCTGTATCAATACGGTGAAAAGCGCCGTGTCATTAGGATACCGATTGATCGACACGGCTCAGGATTATGATAACGAAAGGGAAGTAGGGGAAGGCATTCAAAGGGCGGAGGCACTACGTAACAACATATTTTTAATAACCAAACTGAATCCGGCTAACTTTGCCTACAAGGATACGATCGGTACCACTAAGGAAAGCTGCCACAAGCTTTCTGTAGATTATATCGATCTAATATTACTGCACTGGCCTAACACTGAAATTCCACTGGAGGAAACCCTAAACGCTTTGGCTCAACTTCAGAAAGAAGGGCTTATTAAACATATTGGACTGAGCAACTTCCCACCTTCCCTGGTTGATGAAGCAATAAAATATACCGAAATATTCTGCAACCAGGTTGAATTTCACCCATACCTGGTACGCCAGAATCTTTTGGATCATGCAATAATGAATGATTATCTCCTGATGGCATACAGTCCGGTGGCCAAAGGGCGACTTATGGAAGATTCCTTTCTGCGGAGCATCGCAAGAGAACACGGAAAATCTCCTGCACAGGTTTCTCTCCGGTGGCTTGTTCAGGAAGGGATTGTGCCGGTCGCAAAAGCAAGCAACCTGGAGCATCTGGAAGAAAATATCGACATTTTTGATTTTAGTCTTTCTGATGAGGAGATGGCCGCAATCAGAGCACTGGACCGTGGATTGCATTTAGACCCTGTTAGTGATATGGCGGATGAGGAGTAAGATCAATCAAGGTTTTATTAGTTAAAATTAAGGATAGATTTATCCTTCAATATATGGTTCCAGGTTTTCTCTCAGAATTTTAACCAGAACGGGATCATCCCTGTCATACACATCAGGAATGTCCAGTATAATTATTCTTCCCGGGTCAACGGAAAAGATGGACTGTATCTCATGTTTCATGTAATCTTCCATAACGAAGATCAAGTCCGCTTTTTTTAAAATATCATTGTTCAGAGGCCTTACGGCCCATCCGGAGATCCCGGCAGACATCACATGAATATCCAGGCCTTTCGAGCGTGCAAGCCCCTGGAAAACGGCTGCAGCCGTAGGACTTCTGTTCATATTGGCAAGACAAACAAAAAGATATGTTTTCCGGGATGACTCCATTATCATATATAAACATTAGCAGATTCACTTTTATTATATAGAAACCATTTTAATGATTTTCGAATTTTGATATTGAAAATTTGACAGTTATAAATATAAGGGTAACGAAATTCGCTACCCTTTATATTTTTATGATATTTTCTTGTCTTTTGCCTTAATTGTCCACCTTTTTTATATCGTACGTTTTTTCCCTTTCAGCAGCCTTTTCTTCCCATTCCGGGACGACTTCCTCCATGAATTTTTTCTTTTGCCGGTTGAGATGTTGCATATCCAGCCCGGTAACTTCCTGGGCTTTGGCTTTTGTAGAAATATCCGGTACTTCAACTTCCTTGTTGAATCCAAGACCAGCCAGAATACGGGACAGTTTCATGCGGGCTTCATGTGCTATATTAATGCCTGTATTATAAATGCGCAAAGATTCAATGGGAGAATGAAATGGTGCTCCATGGCTGTTGGCTACATAACCCCATCTCCACTGCGCATGGCGAATATCCATCAGGGCATCCTCCATCTGTTCTTCAGACGCTCCAAGCTCCCATGCCTTCCTGGCTTCGAAATGGGCTTTGACCAAAAGCTTCTCCAGTTGATACTGGCTCTCCTTAACCTTATCAAAGCGGCTGTAAACATTTTGTATCAGCTCCTGTTCCGATTCCTTATGGCATACCAGGCAGGTCTTTTCTAAATAATTCAGGGGAGAAACAATCTTATGATCCGTATATTTCTGTCCGCCCTCACTGGTATAAGGCATGTGACAATCTGCACAGGCCAGTCCGCGCTCGGCGTGTATACCCGTCTTAAACAACTCATAATCGGGATGCTGTGCTTTAATCATGGGTGCTTTGCTGATGCCGTGGGTCCAGTCGGAAAAATCCCGTTCGTCATAGTAAGCTTCCACCTCTTCAACACTCCTGCCGTTATCCCAGGGAAAGACAAGATAATTACCCAAACCCTTAAAATAATACTCCGAATGACACTGAGCGCAAACCAAACTCCGCATTTCCTGATGAGAGGACTCTTCTACATCCCGGTCATTCCGTTCAAATGCTTCAACCAGGGCAGGGCGGGGAACATGCAGGTTCATATTTTCAGATTCGTGGCAATCAGCACATCCAATGGAATTGACTATCTGATGCCCTCGTTCCTCCCATGAACCTTCATAAAACGCGTCGGGACCAATTTCGCTCATCACACGGGGAACATCAGGGCTTTTGCAAGTCCAGCATGTGTTGGGCATCGGACTGCTTTGACCATCTACAGGGGCGCCGGTACGTAAATTATGCCTCATATCCTGAATGGAATAATAATGACCCCTACCCTGGTCATACTCTTTGGCAAAACCATAATCAGCCCATAGAATGACCAAACGGGGGTTCCTTTCCAGCATGTCGATTCGCGCATTGCCATTGTATTTTGTGCGGAAAGAGGTATCTTGTGTTGCTTTCCAGCGATTGTACTGGCGGGGAAAATTCCTGCCCCATACTTCACTCCGCGGTTCCCATTGAGCATGCTCTACCTCGGGCTGATAAGCAAAAATAGCCTCCGCTCTTCTTTCCATAATGGAAGAGGCCAGCAAGCCCAAGATAAAAACCACCACAATCGTTGCGAAAAACAACAACCATCCCAGCCAGGGCTTTTTTCGGATATGTTCACGTATCGTTGCCATATGTTATAAATTTATAATTTTCAGGTTTAAATATTCATAAAACTAACAACTAATACCCCGTCTTCTTGTTCCTTCGCTCTTTTATTCTTACGTGTAGTCGTCCTATCGTGACGTCGTGTTGTCCTTCTCCAATCTTCGAGTCGCAAGCCTTATTTTGCCTCTCTACATGATGCTCACTACTCACTACTTTTTTACCTCTCATTCCGTACTCCCGTCTTCTCATCTTCTCGTCTTCTCAGTGCTCCACTTCTCCTACTCTCATTCCTCCACCGCTTTCTTCAACCATTCCGGAACCGGGCTTTCCGGAACCGGTACCCGTGCATTAGGTGTCAATGACAAACTATTTTCCCTGCCATGGGGTACCTCCCGGTGACAATCCCAGCATTTCCTCTCGGTTCGTTCTTTTACACTATGATAAGTTCGTTGAGTCAGCATCTCCGGATTTTTAATCAACTGCTCATGACAACGGATGCAATTCTGTTGTACAACCTCTTCTCCTGCCTGCTTAATCTCTATTACCTGCGGTTCATTACGCAGTGTAAATATGGTAGCATGCCTTAACCCGTCTTTTGCCTTAAAATAATAATGATTCAGGAAATTATCGTGAGGTACATGACATTCATTGCAATGCGTAACTTCCCTGTGTGAACTGTGAAACCAGGTGGCATATTGCGGAGCCATAATGTGGCAGTTCACACAGGCGGAGGGTCTGTCGGACAAGTATGAATGGGCTTTAGAAATGTATAACACATACACCAAAAGTCCGGCAAATATTCCCAATAAGAAAATTACAGGAACTTTCCATCGAGCAGGGGGTATTATTTTTCGAATGAATTTCCTCATAATTCAAAATCGTGTGCTCGAAGATATTAAAAATCGAAAAAACATCCGGATTCCCCTGTCTCATTTGACACAATTTATAAATAATCTAAATTTGAATAATTTTTAGCGTCAGAATTATTCGAAAATAATCCTGACGCTATGGAAACAATTCACTATCCCGCTTCTATAGCGGGACAGGCTGTTCGTTTTTGAATAATGCGGGGTTAAAAAGCTGAAACAAAACCCAGGCTAAATTGCCCAAACTCACTCTCGGTATATCCGGTAGCCACATAGGTATATTCCCCTACCAGGCGTATATTTCTTCTTATTAAGTATCCTGCATGAAAAGTCATCGACTCATAATCGGCCGGATCAAAATCGGATTCCACCCTGTTGTACATTCCCAGAAGGTACCAATCGCTGTCATCTCCCATTGGACTGTATATCAACTCGGCCAGCGTACCTTTCGTTGTAAGATCCTCCCTGATATTTGAAGAATTATGTGCTTCATATACCTCCGAATCGTTGCGGATGGTATATTGAAAATTAAGCTCCCATCGGTCATCAACATTGACAGTAAAATCAGGGCCAAAAATCTCCACCTGATTGGTTATGGCGTCATTGAAATCATTTTCTAAACGTTCCTTACCCAGATAGGCAAATCCGCCCACACGGAAGTATTCACCAATATTCTGCGATATTCGTCCTAAATAATTTTTATAACGGTCCTGATCAAAAATATGGAAGGCACGGGCTTCCTCAATACCGTTCCCGTTGACCACTTCCAGCACGAGGTCTGTTCCAGTATCAAAGCCATATTCCAACATGAGGCCCTTATCATACTTCAGGCCTATTCTCGAGTTACCGATCTGAGACGTATAAAGTCGGTAATCCTCCAGTTGCAGACGCAACTCCCTGGTAAATAAAGGATCGGATACCTGAAACTGACCCAGTTTGACATCCAGTTCCGTATCAAAAAGATTGTTATACATCAGGTAGGCATCCTCCAGGCCAACAACTTCACCCCGTTCACTCATGTAAAAATAAAAATAATAGGACAGATTGTCGGAAATCTCCCCGCCGGAAAGCAATTTCATCAGGTAGGGCGCTCCAAAATCACTCTTCTTATCATTCCCGTTGTTGTAAGTAACGAACCCATCCAAACGAACAGCGAGGGGAAAACTACGCAAAAGGGACAAATTCTCATCACCGGCATCCACATAGTATCCCGGCGCATCGTATTCCTCAAGTCTGAAGCCGTCTCCGGCAAAATCCTCACCATAGTCCTTCAGGCTGGGAGAAGCAGGCGAATGACAAGTTTTGCAACTCAACCGATACTTTCTGGCAAAAGCGGGAATGGCCTGACAATAATCTGACAGCACAATCGATCCGAAAAGGGTAAATAAAACAACTCCGATTATTTTCTTCATAGGTCTCTATTTTTAAGGTATAACAGTAATTTCAGTAGAATGCCGATTGACCTCATGTATGGCATACTCTTCTTCAGGGACATCAAGCAATTCGCCAACGGGTTTAACCAGCAACCGGTAGTTCAATACAGCAGTTACAGTAAGCTCGCCTGGTGCAACATCATAAGGAATTTCAAATGTATAGGTTTCCAGTTTGGTTTCCCTCGGGCCAATCCGGTAATCCACACCCAATGACTTGGTGTTCCACTGCATAATGGTCATTCTGCCTTGCGGATCAAAGTAAGGCATCCGAAATATTCTGTCGCCATTGGGCACATCTTCCCTTTGTACACCTTCAAAATCTTCTTTTCCGAGCGGCAGCCCCATATCCTGATAAGCTTTGGCATCGCTGGCAATGGTATATTGCTCTCCTTCAAAACCTTTTTCATCCACGGGCAGGTGATAAACATTGCCCTCTGAATCTTCAGCCTCCACGTGAAGCCATACAATACGGTCCTCCACCGAACCCGTAGGAAATTTATGTCCGGTTTTCTGGTTGAAAAGGGCCACGGTAAATTCAACCGGCTCACCCATCAGCGCTTCTCTGGTATTGGGTTGTACTCGCAATTCGACTACCCCGTTCAATTTTCCCGGATCGTGGGCACCATGGAACAGGTGAAGTTTGGCATCCTCATAAGTGGCACCCATCTTGGCCGTTTTGGTTCTGGCTTCCGTCATATGGCAATCCTGACAACGCACTCCCTCATCCGAATAGGGACCTTCCTCCCACTCAAGCTGTGTAGATTTCACCCATGCCCCGTAAGGGCTTTTTTCATTGTGGCAAATGCCACAAAATTTGGCCTGGCTATGTAAATCGATGGGCTCGATCTGATGCTCCGGTGAGCTAATTTCTCCCTTCCGGGAACTGTATTTGGTGAATCCGGGTTCTACAATATAGTTATGATTGTAAGCAGTATCACCGCGAATACCCTTTATCAAGTGACAAACCTCACACGAGACCGCCTCATTTGCCCTGGAACCTTCTTCCGGACGTGGCGGCGGCATATCATCAGCCATGTAAGCCATTGGGGTATGGCAACCATTGCAGCCTTCGTGGACGCCTTCCATCTCAGGGTCTTTCTCTGAATGAGGAACAGCAAGCTTAAAATATTCAATTTCGTCCCACTCATGCGTATAGGCTTTGGACATCATCGACTGCGTCCACTGCTGATAAAAAGCATCATGACAGGAACCACAATAGTTCGGCTTACTGAAATCTTCATATTCATAATCGCCTGATTGTCCACCTTCTTCAACAGCTAATACAAATCCAAAAACGGATATCATTGCAAAAGGAATAAAAAGAAATAAAAGCAACTTTCTATTCATCTTTAATAGTTTTAAAAATTACAAGCTAAAGATATGGATTATTTTTTTTTAATGCCAAAAGAAAAACCAGTTAAATTTTGTCTATGCATGCAATTTATAGCGATTATAAATAATTAACCCATCCATTTAATAGAAATGAACTTCGAAAGTTGCTTTTTAACATTCAGGCAGATGGGCAGATAAAAGTAGAAAAAACACCATAGTGCTTCAGAACAATATCATAGCATAAGACGAGCATTTTTTCATTCCTGTCTTATACCACCCCACATGCCTACAACGAAAAAAAAACAATGGTATAGGGGTGCCTTCCTGTGGAAAATTCGTCGATAAAGACTGGCCAACTCGGGAAAAAGGCTTTGGCAAAATGGTCGTGAAATTACAGGGAAGGAAGGAGGTATTCTTTGGTTATTGATGCATCTGACGGTCGAAAACAAGCCGGATTTAAGTTAGATTCCCCACCGATATGGGACCTAATGGCGGTAGCTGACAACCGGCTGTGCATTTCAATGGAAGAGGGCACCATTCAGATAAAAAGATAAGGGCACGATCTTGAAAATTTTCAAGTTAAATGCCCTTATAATATTAGGTTCAAAAGATGTAATCCGTACTTACGGTAAAAGATAAAGGGAAACTATTCTTCCTCGTACTTGATCACTTCCGCAGGACATTCCTCCGCGGCTTCCTTGATGCAGTCTTCATTGGCATTGAAGTCTGCGCCATCTTTTACATAAGCTTCACCTTCATCATCTGTCCCGAAAACATCCGGGCAAATGTCTTCACATATTCCGTCAGCAATACATCCTTCTTCGATCCAAACTTTTTTTATAGCCATAACAACCTCCTTTTTTTATTAGTTATAGGTTCAAAATTGATTTATTAAATGAATTTTAACCCGAATAATTCAAGAATTATTCCTGTCTCCGACAGCGACTAAGGTTCACTAAAATTTTTTTAAAAATTTAAGTTTCCCGAATCAAGTTCGGGACAGGCTACCTAAGTCGGGGTTAACCTGCATTTTATTCATATTTGTAAAAATTTATGAATAATGCAGGTTAAGATTCTTCTATCTGAATTGCTTCCACCGGACAACTTTCTGCTGCTTCCTTGATCTCTTCTTCATAAGCATTAAGATCGGCATCCGGCTTGACAATAGCTACGTCCCGGTCACCCAGTTCAAAAACCTCCGGACAAATTTCTTCACACAAGCCACAACCTGTGCAATCTTCTTCGACCCAAACTCTGCTTATTGCCATAATAGCATTCTTTTTTAGTACCTTACCGGTCAAATTCTTGCATTTTTTGGCAAAACTTGCCCGGTAAGCTACTGTGGCAAAATTTATGAGGCAATTTTCAAAGATAAAAATAATTGAAAAAGATCATGACCTTTATATAATTTTGCCTCATAAATTTTGCTTGCTAATTTGGACAAGCCAAAACGGAAACACATTAAATTCCTTCAAAGTATCCTGTTTGGTTTTGGCTTGTCCAAATTAGATTGAACGATAAATTAAAAGCGTAAAGTTAATAAAAATTTCGTTTTAAATATGGATGATGCCAAAATATTAATGATATATAAATTTTCTTAATGGTCAAAATAATATATAAGAAGAGTATTTTTCAATACTTTAAGAAATTTATCTGTAATCCAACCCGAATGATGCAATAACTTCTAAAAATTTTGTTTGCAGCCAAAGCAGTGGTAAGAGTGATTCACACTAAAAATTTGTGGTCAAAAATTTTTATTTATAAAATTGACGTGTTAATTTTACCCTTATAAATTCCAGCTATTATGAAAAAGATATCCGTTGCATTAATCATCCTTGTTTTCTTTCTATCAATCGGTTCTTGTCAGAAACAAATAAAGGAAAACGATTATCCCCTCCAACCGGTTCCTTTCACTTCGGTAGAGTTGACCGGCGATTTTTGGGCGCCAAAAATCCAGAGGAACCACGATGTGACCATTCCGATTGCCCTGAAAAAATCCAAAGAAACAGGAAGGATAAAGAATTTCAAAATTGCCGGTGGACTGGAGGAAGGGTCGTTTTGCACCCAATACCCCTTTGACGATTCCGATGTTTTTAAAATCATCGAAGGGGCCAGCTATTCACTTCAGATGTTCCCCGATCAGGAACTGGAGGCTTATCTTGATACTTTGATCCATTATATTGATCTGGCACAGGAAAATGATGGATACATCTATACCAACCGTACCATTATGGGAGACAGCGCCCACGAATGGGCAGGTGATGAACGGTGGGAAAAAACCCACGATCTCAGTCATGAGCTCTACAATCTTGGGCACATGTACGAAGGTGCTGTAGCGCATTACAGAGCTACAGGGAAACGCAACTTTCTGGATATTGCCATCAAGTCGGCCAATCTGGTCGACAGCGTCTTTGGCTACAACAAACTTGAGACCTACCCCGGACATCAGGAAATTGAAATCGGTCTTGTTAAACTTTACCGGGTTACAGGCAATAAAGACTACCTGGATCTGGCCAAATTCTTTCTGGATGTAAGAGGGCCGGACGGGCCTAAATATTGCCAGGCTCACAAAAAAGTTACCAATCAGACGAAAGCGGTAGGACACTCCGTACGAGCCGCATATATGTATACAGGAATGGCAGATGTAGCAGCTCTCACCAATGATCCGGAGTATGTGGATGCCATCAACAGGATATGGAAAGACATTGTGCATAAAAAACTTTATGTAACGGGAGGTATAGGTGCTTCCGGAGGCAATGAAGGGTTCGGAGATCCTTATGTGTTGCCTAATATGTCAGCATATTGTGAAACCTGTGCTTCCATTGCCAATGTCTTCTGGAATCACCGCATGTTCATGCATGAAGGAGAAGTGAAATATTACGATGTGCTGGAAAGAACCCTTTATAACGCATTGCTTTCCGGCGTATCCCTTTCCGGCAACCGTTTCTTTTATCCCAATCCGCTGGCTTCCGATGGTCAGCATGAACGTCAGGAATGGTTTGGTTGTGCATGCTGCCCATCCAACATTACCCGATTCTTGCCTTCCGTACCGGGATACATTTATTCCAAAACAGACAACCAGATCATGGTCAACCTGTATGCAGAAAATACTGCCGATATAGACTTGGATGAAAATAAAGTAGAGATCGAACAAAAAACCGATTATCCCTGGGAAGGCAAGGTTGACTTAACCATCAACCCGGATGAGGAACAGCCATTTGAACTCAGGCTGAGGATTCCTGGTTGGGCAAGAAACGAAGCCGTACCCGGCAAACTATACCGCTTCACAGATTCAAAAAACCAACCGGTTGAAGTGACAGTTAACGGAGAAAAGGTAGAAACTCAACCCGAAGATGGGTACATTGTTATCAACAGGAAGTGGAGATCCGGCGACAAGGTATCACTTGACATGCCCATGCCTGTACGTATCATCGAAGCCAATGAAAAAGTCAAGGAGGACCTTGGTAAAGTGGCCGTTCAACGCGGACCCATAATATACGCTGCTGAATGGCCGGATAATCCTAAAGGAGAAGTATTGAACCTGGTCTTCGATAAAAACAGCAAACTTACTACTGATTTTAAACCCGATATGCTCAATGGCATACCGGTTATCAAAGGAAAAGCCTCAAGGGCTAAGAAAACACTTGAAGATGAGGTCGTGGTGTCCGAAAAGCAAGAAATTACATTAATCCCCTACCATACCTGGGCCAATCGCGGACCTGGAGAAATGAGGGTATGGCTTCCGTTTGAAAAAGAGGCCACGATTCCCTCACCAGCTCCAACCATTGCAGCGAAAAGCCAAATATCAGCGTCCACAGAAAAAGAATCCCTCCGTTATTTGAACGACCAGCTTGAACCGGAAAACTCAACTTCTCCTTTTAACTACAACTGGTGGCCTGCCAATAACCAAACGGAATGGGTTCAATATACTTTTGAAAAACCAGAAAAAGTGAGCAAAGTAAAAGTATACTGGTTCGATGACAGACCAGACGGTGGATGCAGAATTCCAGATTCATGGGAAGTACGCTACAAAAAAAGCAACAACTGGGAACCTGTGCAAAACAAAACATCTTACTCCATAACCAAAGATGAATACAACGAGGTACAATTTGAACCGTTAACCACTTCGGCATTAAGGCTAAAAGTACAGTTGCCGGAAGAACATTCCAGTGGTATTATAGAATGGATTGTTGAATAATATGGCTATTCATTAGTTTAACAGTTTATTAAAGTTTTAAATTTAAAATTAATTTATATGCTAAATTCGCAAACTCTGCTTTTATCACCATGGAACCCGCATATTAATCATGTTCTTGTTGTGAAGGTCCCTGCATACGAGTTTCATTCATGTTTGTTCTTTGTAATACTCTTTAACCTTCAAAATAGCAAATGTATATGAAAAACCTGACAAAATTATTTCTGTTTTTAGTAGCTACCTCCTTGTTCATTCAATCCTGCCAGACACATCAGGAAAAACAGATACAAACAGATGGCCGTGAAGTGGTCTCATTTAAAGCATTGCCTTTCGAACTGAATCAGGTCAGGCTGCTTGAAGGGCCTTTCAGGCACGCCACTGAACTGAACCAACAGTCGCTTTTGAATTACAAACCCGACCGCTTCCTTGCGGATTTTAGAAACGTTGCCGATTTGGAAACCAGAGCCGAAGATTACCATGGCTGGGAAGATGAAACACTGGCCGGTCATAGCCTGGGCCATTATCTGAGCGCCTGTTCCATGATGTACAAAACGACTGGTGATTCCACCTTTTGTAAACGGGTCAACTACATTGTAGATGACCTCATGAAATGTCAGAAGGCTGATAGTGATGGATTTATTGGCGCTGTCACCGATACCAGCGTGAAAAGAATCTTCGAACAAGAAATAGCAAAAGGAGAAATTCGCTCCAAAGGTTTCGACCTAAACGGTATATGGGCACCTCTTTACACCATGCACAAGCAATTTGCCGGACTTTTGGATGCCTATAAATTATGCGGCAATGAGAAAGCCCTGAAGGTGGCCGCGAACTTTGCCGATTGGCTGGGTAACATAGTTGACCAACTGAATGATGAACAGATGGAAGAAATGCTCCATTGCGAACATGGGGGAATCAATGAAGCGATGGCCAACCTGTATGCTGCAACAGGTAATGAAAGATACCTGAGTCTGGCCAGGCGATTCTATCATAAAAAAGTGCTCGATCCACTTTCAAAAGGAATAGATAATCTTGCGGGTAAACATGCCAATACCCAAATCCCAAAACTTACCGGTTTGGCCAGGATTCATGAATTTACCGGCGATACTTCCAAACGAAATACAGCAGAATTTTTCTGGAAAACTGTGGTTAACCATCATTCCTATGTTACCGGAGGCAACGGTAACGAGGAATATTTTGGACCAGCCGACTCTCTAAGGGA
This sequence comes from Bacteroidales bacterium, assembly GCA_018334875.1. Taxonomy (NCBI): domain Bacteria; kingdom Pseudomonadati; phylum Bacteroidota; class Bacteroidia; order Bacteroidales; species Bacteroidales bacterium. The sequence continues at coordinate 21,036 of JAGXLC010000048.1, forward strand.
TGAATTGGGTCAGAATACTACTGAGAGCTGCAATGTTTACAATATGTTGAAATTAACCAGGCATTTGTTCCAATACGACGCCTCAGCCCGCAAAGCTGATTTTTACGAACGTGCTCTTCTCAACCACATCCTCTCTTCCCAGCATCACCGTGATGGTAGGGTAATCTACAATCTTCCCCTGGCTATGGGAGGTTATAAAGAATATCAGGATCCCCATTGGTTTACCTGTTGTGTGGGAACCGGAATGGAAAATCATTCCAAATATGGACGCAACATTTACTTCCACAATAACCGTGAACTATATGTAAGTCAATTCATAGCCTCCAAACTTAACTGGCAGGAGAAGGGCATTATACTGACACAACAGACAGATTACCCGGAAGAACAGGGCACTTCTTTCATATTTGAATGTAATGAGCCAACCCTGGTTGCCCTGAAAATTCGTTATCCTTACTGGGCTAAAAAAGGAATGGAAGTATATGTGAACGGCAAAAAACAAAACATTTCCGAAGATCCTCAAAGCTTCGTGGAAATAGAAAAGAAATGGAAATCAGGAGATCGGGTGAAAGTAAAATTTCCCTTCTCTTTGAGACTCGAATCT
>JAGXLC010000049.1 GCA_018334875.1 Bacteroidales bacterium
TATGGGGAGAATGCTTCATTCTCTGATGACGGCAACCGTATCGCCTACACTGACAAATCACGGATATACAGAACCTGGAAAAGATACCGCGGCGGAATGGCACCGGACATTTTTCTGTTTGATTTAGGTGATTACTCCCATACAACGATCAGCCCTCATGTGGCCAATGACGAGCTTCCCATGTGGAGCGGCAATAAAGTGTATTTTCTTTCCGACCGGGGTGAAGATAAAAGATACAACCTGTGGGTACACAACCTGGATAATAATGAAACCAGGCAGATCACCAGCTATGCAGAGTTCGATGTACATCATCCTTCGCTTGGTCCCGAGGACATTGTTTTTGAAGCAGATGGCAAGCTGCATCTAATGAGCCTCAGTGATGAATCTGTTACCCCGGTGGCCATTTCCGTTGTTACCGACCATCAAAACCTCAAGCCGAGACCCGAAAACGTAAAAAAACTGACACAGAACGCCTATATATCGCATGACGGAAAAAGGGTGGTGGTGGAAGCAAGGGGTAAATTATTCTCCCTTCCGGCTGAAAAAGGATATGTAAAGAACCTGACCAACAACAGCGGAGCAGCCGAAAGATACCCAGCCTGGTCGCCCGATGGTAAAAAAATCGCCTACTGGAGCGACGAATCCGGAGAATACGAGCTTCACCTACTCAACCTGGAGGACGGATCCAGGCAAAAGCTGACCAGCTATGGTCCAGGATACCGTTATCAATTGCACTGGTCACCCAACAGTAAAATGCTGGCTTTTGTCGATCAGACCATGGCCATCAAAATATTCAATACACAAACCAATCAAACTACAGATGTTGACAAAGGATTGTGGATGTATCAGGGAGGTTTGTCGGGCTTCTCTGTCAGTTGGTCGTCCGACAGCCGTTGGATGGCTTATGACCGGGGCGAGGAGAACCGAAACAACTCCATATTCATTTATGATACCGAAAACTCTATCAGGAATCGTGTGACAAGCCCATTCTATAATGAGCATTCGCCTGTGTTTGATCCCGAAGGCAAATACCTGTACTTCATTACCAACCGGGCATTCAATCCTGTCTACAGCGATTTCGACAATTCCTTTGCTTATACCCATTCTGCCCGGATTGCTGCAACATCCCTTCAAAAGGACACCCCGGCAGTTACTGCCCCGAAAAATGATGAGGTAGGAATGGAAGAAGAGGAAGAATCCCCCGAAGATAAAGGGAAAGAAGAGGGAAAAGAAACGGATGAAGCGGAGGAAGATAACGATGAGGAAGAGGAAGCAAAACCCGTAGAAATTGACTTTGACGGACTGGAGCAGCGAACAGTTATTATTCCAATAGATGCAGGCAGCTATAACCATCTTTCAGCCATAAAGGGGAAGGTAATCTTTCACGATTATACCCATTCGGACAATGGCAATCGGCCTGTTAAATACTATGATTTTGAGGAAGAAGAAGTAAAAACCATCATTGAGAATGCGCGGGACTACATGTTGACCGGAAACAGAAAGAAAATGCTTGTAGCTGTGAATGGTGAGCTGGCCATCATCGATGTTCAACCTGACCAGAAACCTGAAAAAAAGCTGCGTTTGGATGAAATGGAAACCCACATTGATCCCCGTGAAGAATGGCAGCAGATCTTTAATGATGCATGGCGCTTTGAACGGGATTTTTTCTATGACAAGAATATGCACGGCGTCGACTGGCAGGGAATGAAGGAGTATTACGGTGGATTGCTTGAATTTGCAGTGACCCGCTGGGATGTGAATTTTATCATCGGTGAAATGATTGCTGAACTGAATGCATCCCATACTTACCGGGGCGGCGGTGACAGTGAATCAGGCCCCCGCAGGAATGTAGGTTATCTGGGAATCGACTGGGAAGAAAGCAACGGCCGCTACAAGGTAAAAAGGATCATAGAAGGATCTCCCTGGAATGCCGAAGTACAATCTCCCCTTTCAATGCCGGATATGGATGTTAGTGAAGGAGACTACATCCTTGCAGTAAACGGCACTCCGCTTACTTCTGAAAGGGAACCTTACAGCGCTTTTCAGGGCCTGGCAGATAAAGTTGTGGAGTTAACCGTAAACGGTGCACCTTCCATGGAAGGTGCCAGAAAAGTAATTGTCAAAACAATGAGCAGCGAATACCGGCTCCGACATTTGGAATGGATCGAGCAAAACCGGAAAACGGTTGAAGAAGCCACCAACGGGAAGGTTGGCTATATCTATGTACGGAGCACCGGCCGGGATGGTCAGAGCGAGCTGGTCAGGCAGTTTGCCGGACAGTGGCATATGGATGGCCTGATCATTGATGAGCGGTTCAACAGCGGTGGTCAGATACCCGACCGGTTTATCGAGCTTTTGAACAGAAAACCCCTTGCCTACTGGGCCGTAAGGGATGGAAAAAACTGGCAATGGCCACCCGTAGCCAACTTCGGCCCCAAAGCCATGCTGATCAATGGTTGGAGCGGTTCTGGTGGTGATGCTTTCCCCGATTTCTTCAAAAAAAGAGACCTGGGTCCCCTGATAGGAAGCAGAACCTGGGGAGGCCTGATTGGAATGACCGGTTCTCCTTCGCTCATCGACGGGGGAATGGTTTCGGTACCCACCTTCAGGATGTACGATCCTGACGGTACATGGTTTGCAGAAGGCCACGGCGTGGAACCGGATATACAGGTGCCGGAAAATCCTACCGAACTGGCTAAAGGCAGAGATCCCCAATTGATTAGAGCAATAGAATGGGTTATGCAGGAATTGGAGGAAAATCCTCCCAAAACGCCAAAACCTGAGCCCTATGAAGAGCGTTGACAAAAGAAAATATCATAAGGCATGACCAGATTATAAGGCTAAAGGGATTGTTGAAAATTCCCAAACCCTCGAAGATAAACCATCCTTCGGGGGTTTATGTAAAAACGCAATTTTACACTAAAAAAATCCGCAGGGGATTCATCCTGCGGATTATTATTTCAAAACATATCAGAATGTTATTCAACGATTCAAATCTTCCTTACGTTCATTACCCCATAAATCCGCATCGTTTCCCATGTTCTTCCTCCATTCATGACGCCATTTATGGATATCCATATGGTTAATGAAGGGCATGGGTTCCCTGGCCTCTTTATCAGGAATAGGAGAAAGCTCGTTCAGCGGCGGTTTCGCGTACCAATATGCCACGCTGGCCAAATCCAGGGTCAGGCAATTGTTGTGCCCGTGCTCAATGGAAAATGTAAGCGATTTATCAAAATATACCTGACCTTTTTATGAAAATAATCCCTTTCTGAATGCTCATTTAACCTCAAAAACAAAATTTCAGACAATATGATCCCTGTCTTCATAAAAATGAAGATTTAGAGAGGTAATATGGTTTAATGTAGCATTGAAAGAAGAATGGTTGGCAGATGAGCAGCCGGTGACCTGATTCGGGGTATTTCACGGATCACGCGCATTCTGCCCTTTTTACAAGCCGGGCATAAGCCACTATCAAAACCTGTAAGCCGCCTGATGTGTTCGGCAGTAGTTTCCTTTTCTTTTGGGCTTGCTAATTGTTCAATATCAGGTTTCTTTTCGGTAAGCATACTGGGAAATACATATTGTAAGGGTGCCAGAAGGCCTTTATCTTAGCCGAAAAATTTTAGGCTATGAATAAAACCAGGCAAAGAAGCAGTCAACAGATGCAAGTATTGATTGACAAGTTCAATCGAAGCAAAGTTAGCAAAAAACAATTCTGCCACCAAGAAGGCATCCCCATTTCGGTATTTTATTACTGGCAGAGAAAGTTTAAACAAACCGGTCAATCTTCAGGTAAAGGATTTTTACCGGTAGAAGTTAACCATAAGCCCACAATCCAATCCTCTGTTGAGATATCCTTTCCCAATGGGGTAGTAGTCCGTTTAGAGGAAGGTAGTGATATCGATATGATCCGTTCACTGATTTCAAGTATATAGCCCTATGTTTGCATTGAATTCCTCTCTTCGTTTTTATCTCTACCGGGGAGTAACCGATATGCGCAAGAGCTTTGACGGTTTGTGCGGTATTGTTCAAAGCCAGCTGGGCAGAGATCCGACTTCCGGTGAAGTTTTTATATTCATTAATCGCCGGCGCGACCGGGTTAAACTGCTTCACTGGCAAAGCGGGGGCTTTGTTTTGTATTACAAACGCCTGGAGTCAGGTACCTTTGAGTTTCCTTCTGCTGGTGACAACGGGCTTTATTGCCAGATAAGCTGGCGTGGACTTGTGATGATGATCGAGGGAATATCCCTTAAAAATATAAAACAAAGAAAAAGGTATAGTTATCAACAAGATTTCCACAAAAGCCCTGTCAGATAAGATTTTCCCGGTAATTTTATTATATTTGCATTAGTGAAACAAACCGGTAACATATCGCCATCCAATGAAATCACTCCCGAAGCTTATTACCTTCTTGAGAAAGAGAAAGAAAAGCTGGCCCGGGAAAACCAAAACCTTCAAAACGAGGTATTGTTTTTGAAAGAAGAGCTGGCCCAGCTTAAGCGGATGATCTATGGCAGCAAAAGCGAGCGGTATGTGAAAGACAAGGCTGATGCCCTCCAGGGGTCTTTATTTGGAGCTACTGAAATGGAAGAAAAACAGCCTGAGGAAGCGACCCAGGAAATCAACTACAAGCGGACCAGGGCCAAAAAAGATAAGGCCCGTCCCCTGAGAGGAGAAATACCGGCTCACCTGCCGCGTGAAGAACAGGTTATAGAACCCGATGGTATTGATAAGTCAGCCAAAAAGATCGGGGAGGAAATAAGCGAGCGGCTTGAATATAAACCGGGCAAATTATATGTACGCCGTATAGTTCGCCCCAAGTATGTTACCGGTTACAGTGATGAGAAAACCAACATTTCTATAGCCGAGGTGCCTTCCCAGATTATCCCCAAGGGTAATGTAGGGGAGAGCTTGCTGGCCCATATTACCATCAGTAATAAAAAGAGAAAAATTCCATGAAGGATTTTAGATATTTATAACGCCGATGGGCTTGTAATTGACAGAAAAAAAATTAGAGATTTCATCAAAATATAAAAATCATGCAAGTGTACAACATCAAAAACCTTTCAACCTGACAGTCATATTTATGATTGTCGTGGTAATGTCATCTTTCACATACGCCGTAGCAGATGCATCTAAAACGGGATCTTCGGAATCCGGCGTACAAAAGAAACAGACGCTTGATTTTTGGAATGGAAACCGGTCTGCCGTACGTCAGGATTACGAGCGTGAAGTGTTGAAAGCCATATTGGAGGCGACCGACCAAAAGTGGGGAGCACTAGAGATTGAGGAAAGCCGTGAAGAATATCCCGGCAATGAGGAATCGCTGGTATTTACGGAAAAAGGCCACGACCTGTTTGTAACCATTGCCGGAAATCAGAAATTTAAGGAGGGTGATATGATTGTGATCCCTCACCCGCTGGCCAAAAACCTGCTGGGATACCGGGTGCCGATCATAAGGGAAGAGGATGCCGGCTTATTCGACAGGATCAGTAAGCCGGAAGATATACAAAAGCTGAAGCATGGCATACCCGAGACCTGGAGCGACGCAACCATTTTCAGGTACAATGGTTACCGTGTGGTGGAGAAGGGAAGCTTTGACGACATATTTGACCGTCTGCAGAACGGTCTCTTTGATTACAGTGCCTATGGGGCGAATGAAGTATAGGGTGTTTATGAAAACCGTGCATCAAAACGCGAAGGCCTGATGATCGATCAAAACATACTGCTATTTTACCCTTCCCCCCTTGTGTTTTAAGTAAACCCGGATCTTCCCAAATTGGCTGAACGAATTGAACAAGGCCTGTAAAAGATCATCGCCTCAGGTAAACTGGATGCTCTTTTCGAAGCGCATTAGGGCGATAATATAGAGCAACTTAACCTGGAGAGCCGCCTGCTTTTTGTGTTAGACCCCCCTGATCCCCGATGCATTTCGCGACCTGACCCCCGAAATTGAAAAACTGCAATATTAGGCCACCCCCCAGATTAGCCGGTTTCAACAGGACAGATCAATTGTAAATACCCGGTTCCTTCTGTAAGCCGCGAAAGACAGGTACACCATACAATACCAGTAAACCCAAAAGAAAAGGAATCGCTTTTTGGGATAAACCCATTTTTATTGCGTACCTTCGCCCCCGAGTTGATAGAACATCCCTGCGAAGGATCCCTCCCAACCCAGGAAATTGAAAACATAAATTACAACAAACATGCGATTCGAAGAATTAAAAATTAGTGAGCCCATTTTTCGGGCACTCAAAGAAGAAAATTATTCAACACCCACCCCGATACAGGAACAAGCCATACCCCATATCCTCAGCAGAAAAGATGTAATGGGCAGTGCCCAGACCGGTACAGGCAAGACAGCAGCTTTTGCCATCCCCATCATCCAGCTGCTTGAGCAGGAACGGACAAAGAAAAAGGGGGCCCACAAGATCAAAGCCCTGGTCATCACCCCTACCCGGGAGCTGGCTATCCAGATTGGAGAGAGCTTCTCCACCTACGGGCGACACACCGGCATCAAAAACACCGTGATATATGGGGGTGTGAACCAGCATGGCCAGACAGAGGCCCTGAAAAGGGATATCGATGTGCTGGTGGCCACGCCCGGAAGGCTGCTCGACCTGATGAATCAAGGTTTTATCTCCCTGAAAGATATCGAATATTTTGTGCTGGACGAGGCAGACCGGATGCTCGACATGGGCTTCATCCATGACATCCGCAAGATCATTGCAAGGCTTCCGGAAAAAAGACAATCCCTGTTCTTTTCGGCCACCATGCCCAAAAACATCGTGGAGCTCTCGCGTCAGATTCTTCACAAACCGGTAAAAGTGGAGGTAAGCCCGGAGTCCTCCGCGGCAGAAACCGTGCAGCATTACATGTATTATACCAACAAATCAAACAAGAAAAACCTGTTGCTCCATATCCTAAAGAATCAGGACATCGACCAGGTATTGCTGTTTTCACGTACCAAGCATGGTGCCGACCGGATAGCCCGCAACCTGAAAAATAAACGGATCCATACGGCGGCCATCCATGGCGACAAATCACAAAACCAACGGCAGAAATCGTTGCAGCAGTTCAAGGATGGTGATGTGCGCGTGCTGGTTGCCACAGACATCGCTGCCAGGGGCATCGACATCGACAGCCTCCGGTACGTGATCAATTATGATCTGCCGAACGTGGCGGAGACCTACGTGCACCGCATCGGGCGCTCCGGCAGGGCTGGCGAAGAGGGCACTGCCATATCCCTGTGTGAGCCGGAAGAGAATGCCTACCTGAAAGACATCGAAAAACTCATCGGCCAGAAGATAGAGAAGGTCGACGACAACCCCTACCCACAAACCGAGCGGCCGATGAACGCCCAGGAGAAAAAGGACTTCGAAAAGGAAAAACAACGACGTAAACAGGAATATTTCGCCAACCGATAAAAAAAATCCAGATAAGCGTTATCTCCAAAATTTAAGTGGCAATCATCATTCTGGCATTCAACCAACAACCATAATTCTTTCTGTTCAAAAACAGCAATCGCCTTTATGCGCTTCTTGCCTAAAATGATTAAGGTCTTATATGATTTGGATAGAATTAAAATATGTCATACCTTTAAACCTCAATTTAAATAGTTTATTAATATGGAATATATTGAGATTATAATCAAACTGTTAATTAGCCTGAGCGTACTTAATGTTTGGCTTCTCAGAGCTAAGAGGCCAACTCAATGGCGAGGTGGGAATGCCGAATCGTTAAAAGATGAGTTTCAAGCTTACGGGCTTTCCGAGGGAATGATGAAGGCTGTAGGCTCCATAAAAATTTTACTCTCCCTGCTGATCATTGCTTCAATATTCTACCAACCTTTAGAAAATATTGGTGCGATAGGAATGGCGATTATGATGGCCGGGGCAGTATTTATGCATATCAAGATCAAGGATGGACTCAAGCGTTCGCTTCCGGCTTTTATTTTTCTTTGTCTATCGCTCCTTGTATTTTTCATTTAAATTTGAATCCCAACACCCCTTCGCGGTTTGGCTTCTCCTGAAAGAAGGCAAGGTTTAATACTTAATAGTAACTTACGATACCATAACTCATGGATGAAAGCTTTTATTGACCCTGGGGTAACCAAAGTAGGGATGGGAGTATTCCGTTTTGGGGCACCAGGAAGTGTTAAAATAATCCTCGGTACCAGTTCCATGCAGCGAAGGTTTCTTCTCCCCGTCAATAAAAAACATGTCATCGCCTTCACCGTAACACATCGGTGTAGGCGAATGCACATAGTAATTCACCCCGACAAAATGGCCTTTTCCTTTAATATCGGCGATCAGGTAGTTTCACTTTCCTGTTGGATTTTTTCCCTGTTCACCGAGCACGGCCCATTCATTTTCACCTTCAGGAGGAGCCTCGGTCAGCTCCTTATTATACCACGCGTGGAAGCGCCCCATATCCTCATCCAGAGATTCTACCTCCTTATAATCGATGTAATAATAAAAGGCATCAATCGCTTTTCCGGTTTGGTTTTCAATCTCTATTCTGGCCCCATCCGAAAAAGGCATGGTGAAATAAGATAGCAGCGCCCTGCCTTCAGTGGGACCAACGGCCAGGGGCAGACTTGAATAATTATAGCTTTCCTCCCATCCCTAGCCGAAGAAGGGGCCAATGGGGGATACCACAGAAGGAAAATCGTTGTCATCCCAGTAAATCTTCAGGATGATGGCATTCCGGCTCAGGTTTTCAGACGTTGGCGCGATGGTAATCCATATATGATTGATGATACCGGCACCATCCACATCAAACAGGGAGCGTGTTTCCCCGTCCTGAATGTGCTCAAAGCGGTCATTATTTCCCCTGTGGTATCATAACTACTGACTCTTTTAGATTTTACCCCTTCCTTGATCTTTGCCAGATCTGAAAGCGCATTCCTGTCTGTCTGTGCGGATAATTGAGTAAAAAATACCAATGATCCCAAAAGCAGAAATATGAATATCTTTTTCATATAATGCCCATTAAAAAATTATTCATAGAACCTCTCATTATGTTGCTCTGCATATTCCATCAACCGGTCGGTTATTTCCGGGTATCTGTGAAAAACATTCCGCTTCTCATAGGGATCGTGTACCATATCAAACAAGGCTGTATCGATTTTACGCTGCGTATATGTCAGGGGTCTGCGGATCTGCTCGCCCAGGTTGGAGTCGGGCTGGAGTCCTCTGACACCTCTCCTGGTATATGTTCCACCTTCTCCTTTTTCCAGTGATCTGTACTGATGGGGCAGGTGTAACTTCCAGTGTCCGTCAGCGCTAATCACTGCCTCGAGGCTGGAATGCCTGGCAAAAGGATAGTAATCATGCGGATTTTCCGCTCCGGGCTGGTGGGTGATCAGATCCCATACATTCTTCCCGTCAATCTCATTGTCCGGAAGCGGACTGCCGGTAACATGACAAATCGTAGGCAAAATGTCAATTGAGGCAAAAGCATTATGTGAAACGGTATTGGGTTCAATATGTTCGGGATATCTTATAATGCATGAATTACGGACACCCCCGTCAAATGTGGTGCCCTTGCCTTCACGGTAAGGGGTTTTACCGGCACGGTCCATATAGCTTAACCAGGGACCATTGTCGGAGCCGATGAAAATGAACATGGTATTCTCTTCAACCCCGTTTTTCTCTAAAGCATCCATGATCTCTCCCACAGACCAGTCCAACTCCATCATTACATCTTCGTATAAACCCAGACCGGATTCACCCTTGAACTTATCACTGACAAAAAGCGGCACATGGGGCATGGAATGGGGAACATACAGAAAGAAGGGTTCATCATCGTGACGGTTGATAAAATCAACGGCATTTTCAGTATACCATGTACTAAGATTCCTCTGATCCTTTGGAGTCATTGAATCGATCTTAACCTCTCCGTTCTCCCAATAAGGTAAAGGCCATTGCCCCCAATGTTCAGGGTTTTCAGGATGATAGGGCCACATATCGTTTGAATACATAAGGCCGCAGGATTCATCAAAGCCCCTTGAATGCGGCCTTTGGCCGGGCACATCACCCAGGTGCCACTTGCCAAAACTGGCGGTAGTGTAACCATTTTGTTGCATCACCTCTCCTAAGGTGGCGAATTCCGGGTCAAGGCATTCAGAGTTGGGACCGTGTGCTCCAAAAACACCGGTTCTGCCGGGATAGCAACCTGACAACAGGGCTGCCCGGGAAGCTGAAGAAACAGCCACCGGCACGTAAAAATTGTAATAGCTACGCCCTTCTTCTGCCAGCTCACTGACATTGGGAGTAGGATAGCGGGTTTCACCAAAAGGTTTAAAATCGGCAAAACCTGCATCGTCAATAAATACCATCACCACGTTGGGTTTTTGTTGTTCGCCCTCTGTGGATTGATTACAAGCAAATGCGGCCAGCACAAAAGCCAGACCGATCAGCTTCAGAAGCATACGCTGAAAGAAATTCTTTTTCATAGTTTTAAATTTTTGGATATGTTTAGTGGTCTTCTTTTAATATCTCTTTCAAAAATTCCCTGAATGGACCGGAAAATTCTTTCCTTTTCAGCCCAAACTCCACCGTAGTTTTCAGAAAATCCATCTTGTTACCTATATCATATCTTTTCCCTTCCACGGTATAGGCAATTATATCCTCCTGTTTGAGCAGGGTCCTCAGGGCATCGGTCAGTTGTATCTCACCCCCCTTGCCGGCCTGGGTTTTAGCCAGGATGGGAAAGATTTCCGGTGTCAGCACATATCTTCCTGCAATGGCCAGATTTGAAGGGGCTTCTTTGGTATCGGGTTTTTCAATCATCTTTTCAAGCTGAAGAATCCGGGTGTCTAACTTCTCTCCTCCTACAATACCATAGCGTGAAACCTTATCCTCAGCCACTTCTTCTACCCCTACAATGGGCTGGCGGTATTGGGCATAAATATCCACCAACTGCTGAGTCACGGGAATTACGGAATCGATCACCGTATCCCCCAGCAATACTACGAAAGGTTCATTGCTGCAATGATATCTGGCATGATAGATGGCATCTCCCAGTCCTTTCAGTTCCTTTTGCCGGATATAGTGGATGTTGGCCATCTCTTCAATATGCTTCATCTGATCGTAAAGGACCTGGTCATCCTTCTCAAGAATACGGGATTCCAACATATAATTGCGGTCGAAATGGTCCTCAATGGATCGTTTGCCTTTTCCGGAAACGATCAGTATATCTTCAATGCCGGAATCCACACATTCCTGAACCACATATTGAATGGTCGGTGTATCGATTATGGGCAGCATCTCTTTGGGCTGCGCTTTGGTTGCGGGCAAAAAGCGCGTACCAAAACCTGCAGCCGGAATTACAGCTTTTTTTATCATAAGTGTTATATTATAAAGGGTTTAATGACTCTTGCATTGACCTTTTTCAGGTGGACCATCAAGCGGCGCAACATCTCATCGTCTTCATATACTCCGATGATAGCCCCTCCGGAGCCGGAAAATTTTGCAGACGCCCCGCAGTCTCTGGCAATTCTTACCATCTCCTTGTTGGTTTCAGAGATGTTCATGATCTTACTTCGCAAATCAAAATTTTTATCTATTAAATGATTCAATGTTTCATAATCCCTGTTTGAAAGGGCTTTTTTACCTTCTTCTGCCAGTTCGGCAATCTCATTGAGTGTATTGACCACTTCAGGGTCTCCCTGGTAATATCGCTGCTTCACATTATTGAACACCTTACCCGAGACCTTGCTCAAATCGGTTCGATAGGCAAGATACAAATTGGGTAACAGTTTGTGATCAAGGGACTCATAATATCCATGGCCATGGCGGTCAAAATACTCCTTATCAAAATCCATAAAAACACATCCATCGTAAACCTGAATCACCCTATCCTGGAGACCGGCATTGATACCCAGCTCATCAACCTCCGCGGATAAAATAAGCCCGGGGAGCACGGGCTTGGGTATTTCTACATCATAGAAACGCATAAGAGCCTTCATGGTAGACGTAACGATGGCACTCGATCCGGCAAGGCCTACCTGGCGGGGAATAGAAGTCTGATACCGTATGGTGAAATTCCTGCTGTTGAGCTTAACCCCTTTGTTTTTACAATATTCCCCGAATTTCTTTATAGAAGCTTTTATCAGGCGGGTGCCGCCATAATAACCGGTGGCCCTTACATTGTCTATCAACTGGTGAATGTTACGGAACTGATTTTTGTCGACTTCCTGTTCCTCAATGACCAGCTCGGGGCTTTCATAAAGTGTGACATTGGCTCCGAAATTCCTTATTATGATGGACAGGGTTTTACCAAAATATCCGTCGGATGGATTTCCGAGAAGACCTGCCCGTGCAAAGGCCCTGGATTGTATTATCATTTGTTCAGGTTTGATACTTGTTTGTTCAAAAATATAAAAATTGCGCGAGTATAACCAAAAAGAAACAAATTAAGCACCAAATTTTAAGAGCCAGAGAACAAACAATCTCAAAATGCTAAAAATCAATAACCAGACCTTCCATTTAGAGGCCAGTTCACCTCAAAATTTCCCATAAAGGGAATATTCCTCTGTATTGCAATAAAGGGAAGAATAAAAGCAGTAGCCATTCCGGTTGGTTTCCAGTTTTCTCTGAAGATGCAGCACCGGTGATCCTTCAGCTATCCGGAGATAGCGGGCCACCTTTTCATCGGCAGGAATTGCCCGGATACGCTGGTCCCCGCCAATCACATCGATCTTGTAATTTTTCCGTAACACCTCAAAGAGCGATTTGTTTTCCATTTTCCTTGAAGTAAACCGGGGGAGATTGATATTGGGTAGATAATTGATGTCATAAAACACAGGAACATCTTTTACCAGCCGTAAGCGTTCCAGCCGAATACATCCCGACTCCTTTTCCCTTTTGGAAAGCTTGTAAAAGAAAGGCTCTTCCCATGGTTCCACAGTGGGTGGGGTGAGGATCTTTGTCTGTAAATTATGCCGGCCCACGGCAGAGGTAGTGCCCACTATCGAAAGAATTCCAATGGCGCCCGGATCTCTTTTGGAAACGATACTCCCTTTTCCCCTGTGCTTTTTAATATATCCGTCTTTCACCAAAGCATCCAGGGCCTGCCGAACGGTGGGCCTTGCTAAATTGTGCAGTTTACTTAACTCATTCTCGCTGGGTAACATGTCCCCTTCCTGATATACACCTTCCTCAATATGACGCCGAAGCATTTCGTATATTTTTCTGTAATGGGGAATATGAAGTTCATCCATAGGCATCAGTAAAAATTTTAGTACTTTACCGGTCAAATTCTTGCATTTTTTGGCAAAACTTGCCCGGTAAGGTACTGTGGCAAAATTTATGAGGCAATTTTCAAAGATAAAAATAATTGAAAAAGATCATGACCTTTATATAATTTTGCCTCATAAATTTTGCTTGCTAATTTGGACAAGCCAAAACGGAAACACATTAAATTCCTTCAAAGTATCCTGTTTGGTTTTGGCTTGTCCAAATTAGGCAGATTAAAAATACACTTTGCACACCCGGAATTATATGTGAACAATTTTAACATTTCTACACACCAAAATAAAATATAATCCGATAATCGATAAAAACAACAATTTTATTTGGTTGGCATATCCGATATTGCTCAATCCTGTATATACAAGATAAAAATAATTTTTGTAAAGATAAAATAAAGTTGTTTTAATTCTCAAAAAAATAATTATTTTTGATAAATAAACAGAATTGATCTTGTATTTACAAGCACGAATAATAATTCAAACCACAGGAATATATGGCGACACCAATCACGATGCCCAAACAGGGCCAGTCCGTTGAAAGCTGTATTCTCACCGAATGGCACAAGAAAAAGGGTGAATACGTAAACGAAGGAGATATACTTTTTACCTATGAAACCGATAAGGCTTCGTTTGAACATGAAGCAGAAGCAGAAGGTACGCTTCTGGAGACATTTTTTGAGGAAGGTGACGAGGTGCCCATACTCACAAATGTAGGTGTCATTGGAGAACAAGGGGAGGCAGTGGATGAATTCAACCCTCATGCAGGCTCCCGGCCAGGCAAAACCGAAACCGAAGCGTCAGCTCCGGATGAGGAAACCCGGGAGACAACCAAAGAGACACCTCCTCCTGAAACTACGGCATCCCCTGAACCAGAAAAGCAACAAATGCAGGGAAAGACCGCCATATCCCCCAGAGCCAAAAAGCTGGCGGAACAGCAAAGGGTTCTTTATCAGAACCTGAAAGGATCCGGGCCCTACGGACGGATTATTGAGCAGGACATACAGCAGGCCATCCAGGCAGGGCAGAAAGCGACTTCCCTTGCCTACCAAAAGACAGAAGAATCAGGTGAAGCTGCTCCAAAGGAAGGAACGGGCATCGGAGGAAGGGTTACCGACAAAGACCTTACCGATCGTATATACAGAGAAGATTATGAGGTAAAAAAGCTGACCAATGTAAGGAAATTGATCGCCTCCAGCATGCATGCCTCCTTACGGAATTCAGCCCAGCTAACCCACCATACAAGTGCCGATGCGCGAAATATTCTGCAGCTTAGGAAGACCATCAAAGCCAAAAAGGAAGAAGGGCTTGTATCCAATATTACACTGAATGACATGGTTTGCTATGCAGTGGTCCGGGCACTGAAAAAACATCCTGATGCCAATGCCCATTTTGCAGAGGATCACATCAAAGTTTTCAACAAGGTACACCTGGGCTTTGCTGTCGATACAGACCGCGGCCTGATGGTACCCGTCGTTAGAAACGCGGATGACCTCACACTGGAAGGCTTGTCGAATCAGATGAAGGCCCTTTCCGACCGATGCAAGCAGGGCGATATCGATCCCGAATTGATTGCCAGTGAGTCTGGTTCATTCACTGTATCCAACCTGGGAGCGTATGGAGTGGAAATGTTTACTCCAGTGCTGAATCTGCCCCAAGTGGGCATACTCGGTGTGAATACCATAATCAACAGGCCGGCAGACTTGGGTAACGGTGCTTTTGGATTTATTCCATATATTGGATTATCCCTAACTTACGACCACCGGGCCATCGATGGCGGACCGGCCTCATTGTTCCTAAAAAACATCAAGGAAGAGATTGAAGCATTTGAGACTGCTATTATATAATATCAATTATTAATAATTAAACACTTATGAGAAGAGATGAAGCATCAAATAACAAATCACAAATACCAAACAATGTCAAAATCCAAATATTCAATGACCAAAACAAGTACGTGCATTTTTTGGCAGAAAATGAAATTCTAATATCTGGGTTAGGATTTAGAATTTAGAGTTTAGGATTTAGAGTTTAGGATTTAGAATTTAGTGCTTAAGATTTTATCAATATAATTATAGAAATCTCTAGTAAATTAACTGAATATGCCTTAT
The DNA here is from genome assembly GCA_018334875.1 of Bacteroidales bacterium. Lineage (NCBI taxonomy): Bacteria > Pseudomonadati > Bacteroidota > Bacteroidia > Bacteroidales > Bacteroidales bacterium. The sequence goes on from JAGXLC010000049.1 coordinate 15,370, forward strand.
GATCTTGGAATAATCGGTGCAGGACCTGCCGGATACGTTGCAGCGGAACGGGCAGGCAGTAAAGGGCTATCCACCGTACTGTTCGACAAACAGTTTATCGGTGGCGTTTGCCTCAATGAAGGATGTATCCCTACCAAAACCTTGCTGCACACCGCAAAACTTTATGAATATGCCAAAGAGGGCAAAAAATACGGTCTTGACCTGGAAGGTGTCTCCTATGATATCTCCCGGCTTATGCAACGCAAGAATAAAATGGTAAAGAAGCTGGTCGGAGGGATAAAATCGCAACTAAAGAACAGTAAAGTAGAGATGGTGATGGAAGAAGCTTCCATTCTCGAAAAGAACTCCGATCACATCAAAATACAAGCCGGCGATTCCATTCATGAATGCAGGAATTTGCTTATTTCTACCGGCTCCGAAACGTTTTTCCCTCCAATTCCCGGACTGAAGAAAGAAAATGTATATACCAACAGAGAAATCCTTCAAATAGAGGAAATTCCCGATGAAATGACCATCATAGGAGGCGGTGTCATCGGCATAGAATTCGCTGATTTTTTCGCCACCATGGGTACAAAAGTCACGGTTATCGAAATGCTGGATGAAATCATCAGCGGTATGGACCGGGAACTGGCAGCGATGCTGAGGAAAACCCTTGCAAAGAAAGGCGTGGATATCAAACTGTCAGCCAAAGTAACCCAAATGAACAGCAAGGAGATCACCTATGAAGCTAATGGAGAGGAACAAACGATCTCCTCAAACCATATTCTTCTGAGCGCCGGAAGGAAACCGGTGATAGAGCTTCCGGGAATAGAAAAACTGGATATTGAATACGATCGCAATGGCATCAAAATAGACGAATATTGCCGGACCAATACACCTCATGTATATGCAGCGGGTGACGTGACGGGTTATTCTCTCTACGCTCATACGGCCAGCAGGGAAGGTGAAGTTGCTGTCAACCATATGGTAGGCAAAAAAGATTTGATGCGATATGAAGCCGTTCCGGCAGTGGTATATACCCATCCCGAGGTATCCGGCGTAGGGCTCACAGAAGAAGCGGCACAGGAAAAGAATATCCCCTATGAGGTTCGTTCCCTGCCAATGCCTATGCCGGGAGATATGTCATCGAAAATGAAGGAGTAAACGGACTGTGCAAAATCCTGGTTGGAAAACAGTACGGCAATATACTGGGAATACATGTTCTTGGTTCTCCAAGCTCTGAGATTATATTCGGAGGGGCAATGGCCATAGAGCAACAGTTGACCATTGAGGAATTCCAGGAAATGGTTTTCCCTCACCCCACGGTATCGGAAATATTCAAGGAAACAGCATTTAAGAAATAAAAAAGCACATATAAAGCAATAATGACTTGCAAAATTTAAACACACACTACAATGGAACAAAAATTAAGTGAAAAAATCAGAAATTTTATTTTGAGTGATATTGATTTGACCAAAAGCCAACATTTTGAATCAAGCGATTTATGGAAACGCCTTGCAAAAACAGGTTCCGAAATATGGCTGGATACAGGGGATATAGATGAAGCTTCCAATCTTTGGTGTAGTGAGATGTCAGCCCTGACAACAAACAATACCTTACTCAACAAAGAAATTCAAAAAGGAATTTATGACGATCTGATTATTGAAGCCAATAAATTGCTTTCCGATCTGGAAGAAAAAGACCGGATAATCGAGATTGCTTTCATCTTAAATGCAAAACACGGGCTGAAGCTTGTTGAAAAATTCGGAGGCAAGGTCAGTGTCGAATTACATACCGATATGGCAAATGATATTGAAAACACAGTGTCATATGCCAAAAGATTTTATGATATATGTCCCGAACATTTCATTATTAAAATACCGCTCACTCCAGCAGGATTTATTGCAACCCGAAAAGTGAGAGAAAAAGGCATACCGGTAAACTTTACACTGAATTTCAGTGCAAGGCAAAATCTTATTGCAACCATATTCTCTAAGCCTTCCTATGTTAATGTTTTTCTTGGCCGTCAAAACGCTTTTGTAATCGATAACAATTTGGGTGACGGTCAGTTGATCGGGGAAAAATCCACCTTAGCCAGTCAAAGAGTAATTTCCGAAAGCTCAAAAAATAACCCCGAACCCACCAAACAAATTGCAGCAAGTATAAGGGACGCATCTCAAATTACCAGCCTGGCGGGTGTGGATGTATTTACCATTCCGACAAAAGTTGCTAAGGAAACCGAAGCCAACCATAACACTAATTTTGTTTCAAACAGGGATAAAGATTACACCATTCATCTTTATGACAATATTGATCCGACAACGGTTAAAATTGAAAAACTCTGGAATTACTCCGAAATAGAACATAACTTTGCTCATCAGTTGGATAAAAATCCACCTGAAACAGCGGATGAATTTGTAAACCGGGCACATAAAGCCGGTCTGCAGGATCTATTTCCAACCTTGTCTTCAGCGGAATGGGAAACAATAGCTGAAGACGGAAAAGTTCCCGTTTATGAAAGATGGAAAAATCAAATCGCAGAAAACAAAATATCCCTGGATGCTTTATTAAATGCATCGGGCCTGGCCAGTTTTGCTACAGACCAGGCTGCATTGGACAACAGAATTCAATCTTTGATTAAACAATAAGGTTTCCAGGTATCCACATAATGTCAAAATATATAACCAAAATGCAATAAATTATGCCTAAATCACAATTTATAAATCCCAACGAAGCGAGAAAACCCGGTAAGATCACCTTTGGTGAGATACCCATCAATCAGTACCAAAAAAGCATTGACGAGGAGAAAAAGAACTTCAGCAATGACGATTTGCAAAGGATCTACCGAGACATGACAGTCATAAGGGAATTTGAAACATTGCTGAATTCCGTAAAAACTACAGGTGAATATCATGGTGTAAAATATAATTATCCGGGGCCTGCCCACCTGTCAATCGGTCAGGAAGCCGCCGCTGTAGGTATGGCCTATAATCTGACGATTGAGGATTTTATTCTGGGATCTCACCGTAGCCACGGAGAAATACTGGCCAAAGGGCTCTCTGCCATTGAGCAGTTATCTGACGACGACTTGATGCGGATCATGAAAGAATTTTTCGACGGCGCCATATTGCAGGTGGTCGAAAAAAACCATAAAGGGGATGTAAAAGATCTGGCCATCAAATTCCTGCTGTACGGCACGCTGGCTGAAATTTTCGGAAGAAAAACCGGGATCAACAGAGGCCTGGGTGGCTCGATGCATGCCTTTTTTACTCCTTTCGGCATATACCCGAACAATGCAGTAGTGGGAGGATCCGGTGACATAGCCGTAGGTGCGGCTCTTTATAAGAAAGTCAATCAAAAGAACGGCATCGTGGTCGCCAATATCGGGGATGCTTCCATGGGATGCGGTCCTGTATGGGAAGGGATGACCTTTGCCTCCATGAACCAGTTCAAAGAGCTGTGGACCGGAGATTATCAGGGTGGTATGCCCATCATATTCAACTTCATGAACAACCAGTACGGTATGGGCGGACAGCCCGAAGGGGAAACCATGGGATTCGATTCACTGGCCCGTGTGGGAGCAGGAGTAAATCCTGAAATGATGCACGCTGAACGCATCGACGGCTATAACCCCCTTGCTGTAATAGATGCTTTTAGTCGCAAAAAGCAAATACTGGAGGAGAAAAAAGGGCCGGTTCTGCTCGACACCCTCACCTACCGCATCAGCGGCCATTCTCCATCCGATGCTTCTACCTACCGGACTAAGGAAGAAATAGAAGCATGGCAGGAAAAAGATTCACTTCAGAGCTTCAAGGATGACCTGCTCAACAATCAGGTGGCTACGGAAAAGGAGCTAAATTCCACCCAAACATCCACCATTGAACTGCTCAAAGAGATCTACAACCTGGCCATTGATGAAGAAATCTCTCCACGGCTGGAATTAGACAAGGACCCCAATCTGGTTGGGAAAATGATGTTTTCCAATCAATCCATCGAGAAGATGGAGGACCGGAAACCTGAGACATTGATTCCGAAAGAGGAAAATCCAAGGCTAAAGCAACTTGCCAAGCGCCATCGCTACGGATTGGATGAAAACGGAAATCCGCATTCTACTGTCAAAACCTATCAGCTTCGTGATGGCATTTTTGAAGCCATACTGGACAAATTTTACACGGATCCCACACTCGTTGCCTACGGAGAGGAGAACAGAGACTGGGGCGGTGCGTTTGCCGTGTACCGTGGTCTAACCGAAGCATTGCCCTACAACAGGCTTTTCAATTCTCCCATCTCGGAAGGTGCGATTGTCGGAACCGCCATCGGTTATGGCATGGCAGGCGGCCGTGTCATCGCGGAGATCATGTACTGCGATTTTCTGGGACGTACAGGGGATGAAGTCTTCAATCAGCTTCCCAAATGGCAGTCGATGAGCGGCAATGTAATCAAGATGCCGGTGGTTGTAAGGGTATCCGTAGGGAACAAATACGGACCCCAGCATTCGCAGGACTGGTCATCGCTTGTTGCCCATATTCCGGGCCTGAAAGTGGTATACCCGGTAACACCTTATGATGCCAAAGGGCTTATGAACGCGGCCCTTAATGGCACCGACCCGGTCATTTTCTTTGAAAGCCAGCGCATATACGGCATCGGTGAGTGGTTCCATGAGGAAGGCGTACCGGATGAATATTATGAGATACCGCTCGGTGAGCCGGATATCAAGAGGGAAGGGAAAGATGTCACCATATTGACCATCGGTTCTACTCTCTACACCGCCCTCAAAGCGGCCGATACCCTGAAAGAAAAATACGGCGTGGAAGCCGAACTGATTGACGCCCGGTCACTGGTACCTTTTAACTATGAGACCGTACTGCAGTCGGTTAAGAAAACAGGGAAAATCCTGCTCTCCAGTGATGCTTCTTCACGGAACTCCTTCTTGAAAGATATGGCAGAGAATATATCTGAAATGGCTTTTGATGATCTGGATGGCCCACCGGTGGTTGTTGGATCAAGGAACTGGATCATTCCGCCGTATGAGCAGGAGAACCATTTCCTGCCTACACCGGAAAAAATGATCGATGCGATACACGAAAAGATTCTGCCGTTAAAAGGACATCAGGTGACCACGAACTTTACCACTAACGAGCAGATAAGAAGGGCGAAAGGTGGAGTATAGAAACGATTGAATGATTGAATGATTGAGTGATTGAATGCCTGCCGCCAGGCAGGCGGGTCTGCCCGCACGCTGTCGCTGAAGCTTTAGCGTAAGCAACCGGAACGCAGTGAAGATGGGATTGAATGATTGGATGATTGAGAGAGGCATTGTCATTAAGTCGTCATTGATGGTCATTATGTTGTCATTGATTGTATTAACAAGTCGACTAAAAAGCAGGCATTGAAATAGCTAGAATTACAGCAGTAGAGACGCAATGTTTGCGTCTCGAAGGTGCGGGCAGAACACATTAAATATGAGCAGACGGGAAGAGAGGAAAAAGTAGTGAGCTTTGAGTAGTGAGTCGGGTGAAGAGGGAGGAAGTAGTGAGTTCTGAGTAGTGAGTCGGAGAGTTTTGCTCTAAGCTCTGTGCTCTATGCTCTGTGCTCTATGCAAAATTACAGCATTTAAGCCCGCCTGCTGCGGGCAGGTATTTCGTTATTGAGACCTAAAAGTAAAACCAACAGAAAAGAACTATGAAGAACATTTTACAGCAATTTTCAACGGAAGAGGAATTGGTAAA
>JAGXLC010000050.1 GCA_018334875.1 Bacteroidales bacterium
TCTAAATTCTAAACTCTAAACTCTAAATTCTAAATTCTAAACTCTAAATTCTAAACTCTAAACTCTAAACTCTAAATTCTAAATTCCCCGCCTGCCGGAAGGCAGGTAAATCCTATACCAATTGACTAACAATTCCCCGTTGAAGTTCGGTATTTTTCTATAAGTGTGATCACCTCTCTGGTTTGTTTGACATCATGTACCCGTAAAATATCAGCACCTTGCATAAGCGCAATGCTGTTGAGCACTGTGGTGCCGTTGAGGGCTTCATTGGGTGTAGTATTCAAAATCTTATAGATCATTGATTTTCTAGACAATCCCACCATTATGGGCAGTTCAAATATCTTAAACTGCTCCAGATTGTGCAAGAGCTGATAATTGTGTTCAACATTTTTTCCAAAACCGAAACCCGGATCAAGAATAATGTCCTTTACCCCCATTTTTCTCAATTGATCATACTTCAGGGAGAAATAATCCGTTATCTCCTTCATCATATCTCCATAACGGGCCTTATATTTCATATCCTCCGGTGTGCCCTTCATGTGCATCATGATATAGGGCACCTGCAGCTTTGCTATGGTTTCAAACATAGCCGGGTCCATTTCCCCGGCAGATATATCATTGATTATATCCACCCGGTAATCACTAACCACTTGATCGGCAATTTCCGAACGAAAGGTATCTACTGACAGAATCACACCGGGATAATGTTTTCTGACCAAATCCAATACAGGCAAAAGTCTCTTCCGTTCTTCATCAATGGGAATATGGTCTGCTCCCGGCCGGGAAGAATATCCTCCTATATCAATTATATCGGCACCCTCAGCAACAAGGCGTCCCACCTGATCCTTTATCGTCTTCTCCTGAAAATATCTGCCTCCGTCGTAAAATGAATCGGGGGTAACATTCAATACCCCCATCACTTTCGGCTTTGAAAGATCAAGCAAAGCTCCGTTACAATTGATCATGTATTTCCGGGAAAAAAATGTATCTTTATCTTCCATAACAATTCAGTCAATTTGAAAACAAAAGTATAAAAATTAACCAGAAGAACTCGCAAAGGTTTGAATTCAAAAAGAAAAGTTATTGCCAATGAATTTCATCAACATAGAAGGACTTGATGCATCCGGAAAATCCACCCAGATCCAGCTTCTCAGGCAATATTTCCAGGAGCATAACATACCCTGTAAATATCTGCATTTTCCAAGAACAGAATCACCTGTGTTTGGAAAGCTGATCGCCATGTTTCTCAGAGGGGAGCTGGGAGAGATCAACTCGGTCAACCCCTATCTGGTGGCCCTTATTTATGCCGGCGACAGAAATGATGCCAAAACCACCATTCAAAAATGGATGGAAGAAAATTACCTGGTCCTGGTTGACCGGTATGTTTATTCCAATATTGCTTTTCAGGGGGCAAAATTAGAGAATGACAAAGAAATAGAAGCCCTTACCGACTGGATTAAGTACCTAGAGTATGAGTACCATCAGATTCCCCGCCCGGATATAAACCTTTATCTGGATGTGCCGGCTGAATTTACAAAAGTCCAACTTAAAGCCAAACGCCGGGGAACCGATCGCGAATATCTGCAAGGTAAAGAGGACATCCATGAAAAAGACCTGGGTTTTCAGGAAAGTGTACGAGAGATTTATCTCCGGGAAATCAGCAAAGAAGAAGATTTCAAATTGATCGACTGCAGGGACCAATCGGGAAAAATGCTTGATTCAACCCATATCAGAGACAAAATTCTGCAAAGGCTAAAATTATAACCACATATTCCCTCCAAATTTCATGGAATTTCCGTCAATTTCGTATTGTAGAATCCAGTTAAATGATATACCTTTACTTCCGAATTATTTTATTGTAAATCCTATAAATTGAAATACTTATGAAAAAAACAACCACTTTTTGGATATTGCTTGCGGTGATCATAGTTATTGTTGTGATCTTAAGCAGTGCAACATTCGTTACCATTCAGCCGGGAGAACGGGGCGTAATTTTCAGAAAATTCACCACCGGCCTGGATAAAGAACACATTTACGAACCCGGATTCAAAATGATTGCTCCATGGAATGAAATGAACTTTTACAGTATAAAGGAGCAGCAAACGGAACAGGAACTGGATGTACTCGACAAAAACGGACTGGACATTGCCATGGATGTGTCGGTACGCTTTAACCCCATTCCCGGAGATCTCGGCTACTTGCATGAAAATTTCGGCGACCAGTATATTTCCCAACTCGTCATTCCCGAGGTAAGATCTACCATCCGGCGTGTAGCAGGACGGTACACCGCTGAAGAAATATATTCAACCAAAAGAGAGGAAGTGGAATCATCAATCAAAACTGAAACAAGTCAGGTTTTAGGGGAAAACTTTGTAGAAATGCGGGCCTTACTGATCCGCTCCATTCAGTTGCCTACTCAAATAAAAGATGCCATTGAGAAAAAACTGCAACAGGAGCAGGAAGCTATGGCCTATGAATACAGATTGGAAAGAGAGAGGAGTGAGGCCGAAAGAAAAGAGATCGAAGCCGAAGGGGAAGCCCGGGCCAACAGGATCATAAGCGAGAGCCTGACACCCGAACTCTTAAAAATGCGGGGAATTGAGGCCACAATACAATTATCCGAATCACAAAATTCAAAAGTTGTTGTTATTGGAGGCGGAGAATCAGGCCTGCCTTTAATTCTGGGTAATCAATAACATGAAGTCCATAAACAAAAAATGAGGGTGTACGGAAAGTTCAAGAATTCCGTACACCCTCATTTTTTGCTCAACCTGGTTTCAGAGACCAGGGAAAATTATCCCTACAACAATGGCCACAGCAATAATTCACCTGTTTTTTTCAGTAAAAGCTCTTCCTGCCTCTAATGCCTGGAGGTTTTTCCCGACTACCTCCTCTCCTTTTCTGCTGAATATACTTCGAATGCCTTCTTTAAACCCATCAAAAGGGAGGTTAAAAAAAGGAGAAGCTGCACCCAGCAAAACCATATTCGAGGCTCTCCGCGCAGCCAGTTCGGAGGCTATGGAATCGGCATTCAGGGCAATATGATTCTTAACCTTTTTGATTTCTTCTATCAGCTCCCGCTCATCCGGATAACCGGAAATGTTTCGGTATGCTTTTGTATTGGATACCAGCCAACCTTGATTTGAGAGATAAGGTAAATATCTCAGCCCTTCCATAGGTTCGACGGATATGATGATATCGGCTTCTCCTTTGGGAATCAAATCCGAAAAGATCTCCTTATCTGAGAGCCGCATATGAGATTGCACGGCCCCTCCCCTTTGGCTCATACCGTGAACCTCAGATTGTTTCAGAAACAAATGGCTGTCTAATGCAGCCATGCCAATCGTGGCAGCAATGGATAATATACCCTGCCCGCCAACTCCGGCCAAAATTACGTCGGTTTTCATAATATCATCGTTAAAAAATTTGTTCCGGGAATTGGTTTTTTACCGTTATTTCAATCCCAGCTCCTTCAGTCTTGTATTCAATTCCTGATCTTTAGCAGTTTGTATACACTGCCTTCGCGGAATAATTACAGAAACCCCCTCATAGGCAAGCTCCTTCTTTATGAGCTGAACCATCTGATCAAGGTTTTTCTTGGTGGGCCGAAAAGTATGTATATGTTCCTTTTCCACACCAATGCCTTCACATATCTGCTCCAGTCTTCCAAGTGCGTGAGAATCCTGGCCACCGGTCATAGCCGTAGTAAAATTGTCAGAAATGATCACAGTTACAGGGCTTTGTTCTATAACACAATCCAATAATCCGGTCATTCCCGAATGGGTAAAAGTCGAATCTCCAATAACAGCTACGGCAGGCACCAATCCTGCATCGGCTGCTCCTTTAGCCATAGTTATGGAAGCCCCCATATCCACACACGAATTGATGGTTTCAAAAGGAGGCAATGCACCAAGGGTATAGCATCCTATATCAGAGAACACCCTTCCTTCATTGTACTCCCGCAAGGCTTCGTTAAGTGCCTTATATGATTCAATATGGCCACAACCCTCACACATAGACGGGGGCCTGTTTTTTACAACCTCAGGAATGGCTTCACCCGATTTGACCTCCATTCCCAGGGCAGCAGATACATGGTCGGGATTCATTTCTCCTGTTCTCGGAAGCGTGCCGTCCAGTTTACCCTTTATTGGTGTTCCTTTCCCCTGAAAACCTTTCAGTCTGTCTTCTATAAAGGGATAACCTTCCTCTACCACCAACACCTTTTCACACGAATCAAGTATCCTGTTCAGCATCCCGGAAGGCAACGGATACTGGCTTATTTTCAGCAACGGAAACTCCAGTTTGTGTTTTGTGTAATGCTCCATTACATAATTATAGGCTATGCCGCTGGCAATAATTCCCAGTTGCTTGTCCGGGCCGTCAAAATATTTATTGAATCCGAATGCTCCGGAAATCTCTTCCATACTTGCCTGCTTCGAGAGCAATGCCTCATATTTTTTTCGTGCAAAAACAGGGAGCAATACAAACTGACGCAAATTTTCGGGTACTGCAGTCTCATTCTGTGGTTTCTGCTCAAGGCAGCTTACAGTAGACCGGGAATGAGCCAGCCGGGTTGGAATCCTCAACAAAACAGGTAATTTCAATTGTTCCGAAAGTTCAAAACCATAATAGGCCATTTCGTATGCTTCCTGCTGATTGGAAGGTTCAAAAATGGGAATTCCGGCAAAATTGCCATAGAATCTGGAATCCTGTTCATTTTGTGAGGAATGCATGGAAGGATCATCGGCAACTGCAACAATCACTCCCCCGTTCACTCCGGTAAAGGAAGCATTCATAAAAGGATCGGCAGCTACATTCAAACCTATATGTTTCATACATACCATGGCTCTTTTGCCGGCATAGGACATGCCCAGGGCAGCTTCCATGGCTGTCTTTTCATTGGCCGACCATTCACGATGGATGTTCTTTTCTTCAGCATAACGGGAACTACGGACATATTCGGTAATCTCTGTGGAGGGGGTACCGGGATAGGCATAGATGCCCGACAAGCCTCCATCCAAAGCTCCCTGGGCAATGGCTTCATCTCCCAACAACAATAATGTATCCATTTCTATATATTTTGGTTGCATTTGACACGATTATAAAGAAAAATATCGCATACGGATGTCATGTAAAATTAAGTATAGACGGTTAACACCAATCTTCTCCGGTGTTTTCGGTTCCTGAATTCACATAAATAAATTCCCTGCCAGGTTCCTACATTCAAATGACCCTGCGAAATCGGAATAGTCAGAGATTGACCGAATAATGAAGATTTAATGTGTGCAGGCATATCATCGGACCCCTCCAGCGTATGGGTATAATGAGATGGATTCTCCGTAATAACCTCACGCATGGCCGAATCAAGATCATGACGGACCGAAGGATCGGCATTTTCATTTAAAGTCAGGGCTGCCGAGGTATGTTTTATGAATATATTCAACAGTCCCTTTTCCGGGACTTCCGGCATGTTTTCCCTGATTATCGAGGTGATTATATGAAATCCTCTTCCAAAAGAAGGTAAAGTTATTTCCTTTTGATAAATCATAATGTAATAATTAGCAGGTTTTGGGTCAGGTTTACAAAATTAATAAAAACTTCTCACTTCCCTTTTAAGATAATCTATGGCCACTTTTGCAGAAGATTGCTCCTGCTCCATAAAGCGTTCCAGTAACAAACGACTTAATTTTATAGCGGGGTCGTCCGGCTTCAAACTCTGGGCAGTAGTATTGATCAATTTTACAATGTTTTCCCGTGCACTTTTTACTACTTCCCATGCCTGGGGCGATACATAGATCTGCTGTGATACGTTGTGATCAAATTCCGACCTGATGGTTTGCAGCATTTTATTCTGAAGATCCCTAACGGTCAAATTGTCCTTGCTGATTCGCATCACCAGGGCATCGGGGGAAATTCTTTCCATAAAGAGCGTCAACCGCTCGTAAGCCTGCAATCTTACAGGGGTAACAATCTGCTTGTTTTTCATAATGATCTCATAATCCCTCTTTCGCTGATCATTTTTTATCAATATTCTGATCGTAAAATAGGCAGTGAAAAACACTATGAGTGCCGGCAGAATATATTTCAGTATCTCAAGTATAACCTCCATATGCACATATCTTTTTTGTAAAAATAATTGAAACTTACACAAAATTGCAATTTTTAAGGCGAATTACTTTAATGAGTAATCAAATTAACTTTTGATTCGGTTTAGATTAGACTTTTGATTCGAATAACTCGATATTTTATCATATTTTTGACAAAATTTATCTTTGATCAAAAAAAGCAAAGGAAGGATGAGCACTATATCAAAACGAATCCGGTCGCTTTCAGAATCCCAGACAATAGCCATGTCACAGAAAAGCGCGGAGTTGAAATCCAAAGGCAAGGACATCATCAACCTTAGCGTAGGCCAACCCGATTTCCACACCCCCGATCATATAAAAGAAGCTGCCATCCGGGCCATTCATGATAATTTCACCTCTTACCCCCCTGTACCGGGTTACAGGGATTTAAGAGAGGCTGTCGCAAAAAAATTACAGAAAGAGAATCATCTGGATTATTCCCCGGAACAAATTATTATCTCGGCCGGAGCAAAACATTCGCTGGCCAACGCTATGCTCTCCTTAGTCAACAAAGGCGATGAGGTGATTGTACCTGCCCCTTATTGGGTAAGTTATGTGGAGCAAGTAAAACTGGCCGAAGGCGAAAATGTGGTGGTTCAAACCGATATCGAAAACAATTTCAAAATCACGCCTGAACAGTTAAAAAATGCCATAACCGATAAAACAAAGGCGCTCATCTTGTGTTCTCCTTCCAATCCCACCGGAACCATCTACACCAGGGAGGAACTGGCAGAAATAGCTTCAGTAATCGAAAAAAGCCCTCGTAAAATCTTCGTTATTTCCGATGAGATATATGAATACATCAACTTCCTGGGCGAACATCAAAGTATCGCCCAATTCGACAACATCAGAGACCAGGTGGTCATCATTAACGGGGTTTCCAAAGGATTTGCAATGACGGGATGGCGGATCGGTTATATGGCCGCTCCAACGGAAATAGCCAATGCTGTGGCTAAATTGCAGGGTCAGGTAACCTCAGCCGCAGCTTCTATTTCGCAAAGAGCTGCCCTGGCTGCCATCAATTCCAACAAAGACTTTACAAAAGAAATGGTCAAAGCTTTTAAAAGAAGAAGAGATTTGGTAATGGATGGGCTCGGGCAGATTAAGGGAATAAAAAAATATACCCCACATGGGGCTTTTTATCTTTTCCCGGATATTTCTTACTATTTCGGAAAATCCTATGGTCAGAGGCAAATCAATAACGCCGCAGACCTTTGTTTTTACCTGCTGGAAGAAGCCAATGTTGCCCTTGTTCCGGGCAATGCTTTTGGATCGCCCAACAACATAAGAATATCCTATGCTGCATCTGATGACGCACTTCAGGAGGCGCTCAGAAGAATAAAAGCTTACCTCGACAAACTGGAATAGTTCAGGGTTTGAGTAACACTAGCTTATATGATATTGAATGGTATCAAGCACCTTTTTAATATTCAAAGGCTTTTCTATATAATCTTTTGCACCCAAATCCATTGCTTTTTGATGGCTCTGACTGTCGTCCCTGGCAGTAACAATGATTACAGGTATCTCAGTAATTTTCCCGCGGTCGGAAAGCCTTTTCATAAACTCAAACCCATCAAGCTGGGGCATCATTATATCCAGCAGGATCAGCCTGATCCCCGAATGTTTATCCACATAGTCCAGCCCTTTTTTAGGGTCCTCAGTGATGATTACCGAATATCCTTCATCTTCCAGGAGCCTCTGAAGTAAAAAAAGATTCGTGCCCGAATCATCTACGATTAATATATCGCCGGTTTGTGACATAAAAAATTGTTCAGTACGTTGATCATATAATTTCACTAAAATAACCAATTTTAGTTGTTTCAACAAAAAGATATGGAAATTAATCGATATTGAGCTGCTTTTTTAGATAAGATGATGAATGCATTTTGAAAAGAACAATTAATTTTGCCGGATTGAACAAAATTTATGAAAATGTCAAAAAGAAGGGAAAAAACACCACGCAGAAAACACATCACACTTGTCGGATTGGTCATACTGATTGTAGGTGCAGTAATAGCCTACAGGATATATGATAAGATATACGGCTCCAATATACAACTAAAAGAAAAAGAAAGCACGCACATATACATTCCTACGGGCTCGACGGAAAAAGATGTTTTCCGTATACTGGATACCAGTGATGTGATCCAAAACCTCAGTGAGTTCAAATGGATGGCTGAGAAAAAGAATTATCAGAACCACGTGCATCCCGGAAGATATCTGGTAAAAAACGGTATGAGCAATAACGCCCTGATCAATATGCTTCGGGCCGGCCGGCAGGATCCTGTTGACCTGACCTTTAACAACATTCGCAGAAAAAAGGAGCTTGCAGGCGTTATCTCTAAGCAGATTGAAGCCGATTCAGCCAGCATTATACGATTGCTTAATGACAAAGAGTATCTTAAGCAATATGGCGTTACCCCCAATACAGTTCATGCCCTGTTTATTCCCAATACATATGAGCTTTACTGGAATACTCCAGCCCGGGAATTAATCGAAAGGATGTACCGGGAATATGAACGTTTCTGGAACGAAGAAAGAAAAAACAAAGCCGAAAGCATGGATCTTACTCCTGTGGAAGCTTCCATACTGGCTTCCATTGTAAAAGAAGAAACCACAAAATCAGAGGAAATGCCAAAAATCGCAGGGGTATATATAAACAGACTTGAAAGAGGTATGAGGTTACAGGCCGATCCAACCATCAAATTCGCGATCGGGGATTTTTCAGTGAACAGAGTACTGGACAAGCATCTGCAAAAGGATTCTCCTTATAATACTTACAGGAACGCGGGTTTACCCCCAGGACCCATTTCTTTCCCCTCCATTACTGCTATTGAATCTGTACTCAATTACGAAAAGCATGATTACTTCTACTTTAGCGCCAGGCCAGATTTTTCCGGTTACCATAATTTTTCCAAAACCCATTATCAGCACATTCAAAATGCCAGAAAATACCAAAAAGCACTAAATGAGAAAAAAATCATGGAATGAGCAAGTCAACCCAGCCAAAGACTGAAAGAATAATAAGCTTTTCCGAATATGGGCAATCCTATTGTGTTCCCTCCGCCGAGTATTTCACCCTGTCAAGCATTAGGTTGACCTCAAGGGGGTCTATTTCGCGTTGTTCAAGATATTTACGGTCATCCAGAAAAGATTCAGCAAACTGTTTAAAACTGCTGTCTTCATGAGTGGCAGCATTTTTATAAGCTTCCTGAGCCTTTTCGATATCATTCATACACCAATATACATGACCCAGGGTGATATAATCAAAATATTTGCTTTCCTGGGCCAGCAGTTTGTGAAGATAGTTTTCAGCAGTTTCATATTTACCCAACACAAATGAACACCAAGCAATTGGCCTTCTGATCTTGGCATTCTCGGGAGCCAGATATTCCACCTTAAAATAATATTGCAGAGCTTCTTCATACCTTTGAAGTTGGAAGAGGCTATGTCCAATGAAGGCCTGGATATATAGATTATCAGGTTCATAATTCTCTGCTTCCTGATAATATTCCAGGGCTTTTTCAGGATTGTCAAGATATCGATAGCACAGGGCTATTTTTTTGGTAACCCATGCTTTGTTGGTATCATAAAGCTCCGCTTTGTGATAGTAATTCAACGCTTGCTGATAATCCCCCATCCGCTGGTAACTATAGGCGATCTTCTCTATCACTTCCGCCTCACTTTGCTCACTTTCTTCCAGGTTTTTAAAAACCTCCACTGCCTGGTCATATTTTTCACGCTCAAAATAAAACTCTGCAATATTCCTTCTTATCCTCTTGTTTTCAACAATGCGGTTATAAAATTTGGTGTTGTACATATCCAGTTTAAACTCAAAGATATCCTCAATCTCATTTTTCAGCGGATGAATTTTAAAAAACCTGTAAATGTCCTGAAGGTACTGAGTATATATGCTCTTGCTTTTGGCAAAATCATTGAGCAGTTCTTCATCCTGACCAATCTCTTCCATTTGTTTCATTTCCTCATTAAAGAGCTGCATCATGGTATTCTTCTGCTCAGCAGGTATATATTGAAGATTCAGACAGAAAGAATACTTATCTGAATTACACATAAAATGAGAAGTTTCCAGTTTTTCAACCAGCGGAGAGAGATCCTGATTTTCATCTGCCGATACAGAAGAAGCTATATCCTGATTTTCCTTGTAAAATGGGATGAACCAATTGCTGATACGTTTAAAAAATGAAAAATGTTTTAGCCGCCAGAATGCACTCATGAAAACATCCGAACCTTCCATCTGCATCTTTGAAAATTCCTGGATCTTGTCCAAAAGATCCGGTGAATCCTCAAAGACCTTTTCCCATTCGGGATTTTTATCTTCAAAGAATTTCTCCGATACAATATTTTCCAGATCAAGCTTCTTCTCAATATTGGGCCGCATTTTTAAAATTTCAGGCAGAATCTCCTCTTCCCATTTTTTGGTGATCTCTTCGGTTTCTTTAGATTTCAGTGTCTGAATGATGATGGCTTCAATATTTCTTTCCAGTTCTTCATCCCCCCGATAAGCCTCCAGTTTATCCATCAGTTGCGGATACAGGTCAATCCTGTTATCATATTTATAAAAGGCAAATATCAATCCTACCAAGGCTCTGTGCCATACCTGCTCTTCTCCTTTTTCGTAAAAGCGGAACAACAACTCGATCTTTCCGCTGTCAAAACAACGCAAAACACTCAAAGTCAATGCGCTTACAAACAACGATTTATCGTACCAGGCAAGCTTCTCAGAATCATTTATGGTTTCCAGCAGTTTATATTCAGCATCTCCATATTTATCGGTCAGCCAAATAATTCTGAATAACTTACTGTGAAGCTCGCTTCTCTCTTCCTGCGATAGCTGCTGATGTTCCGTTTGAATGTCGGCACCCCTGAGCAAATCATCAAGACTCTGATCAACCGCAAGTCGTTCAATCAACTCCTGAAAATCGGTTTTTTCCGAGGCAATCTCCTGCTCTAATTTCCATTTGGTTTTATAGATGGATGAACTTCCCGATCTGACCAATAAATGTTCCCTTAGCTGATCACCAACCTCCAGTACGGACATCAATAAATGCTGATATATCTCCTCCTTTTTGGGATCATCAAGTGCATTGAAAGCATGATTCAGAATATTGGCATAGGTTTCCCTGTGTTTATCCAGTTGTATGTTGAAATAATCCGATTCAGCCTCTTTTGCCATATCATATAAAACATCGAGTGCAAATCCCAATTTTCTGTTTCCAATAAATTCGGAAGCTTTTCTATGATTATCAATTATGTTCTTAAAGGTCATAATATTATATGGTGTGATACAATTTTATAGTTTATATCCTGTAAAGATCTGACAAAAAACATACCATTGGTGTTTCCCGAATAAATCAGCAGAAAATAATGCCAAAACAACAGGATAACTAAAAAGTGCTTCCATTGAAGCCCCACATGTGTGGCTGAATATTGATATAATTAATAAAAACCCTGTAAGCGGGAATTTCCAGATTATTTTTTACGAAACTTGTCAGGCTTTTTGTCAATTCTCCCGTCTTATCCTCTGGCAAACGAATACTCCGCAGTTCAATAAAAGCCAATATATCATCATTATTTCCAAAAGTCATACTCCGGTTATCCTCACATTCAATCATAATATACTTTTCAGGTTTGTTCAGATCTTTAACCAACAAGTCGGTAAGATCTTTCATGAGCTGTTGTTTCTTGTTTTCGCTCAGTTGTTTATTGCTTTTTAATTTCAGATAAGGCATAATGCTTCTTTTTATATTTAAACGTTGAGCAAGTTAACCTGCATTATTCATAAATTTTTATAAATATAAATAAAATGCAGGTTAACCCCAACTTAGGTGAACTTAAATTTTTGAAAAAAATTTTAGTGAACCTTAGTCGCTGTCGGAGACAGGAATAATTCTTGAATTATTCGGGTTAAATGAAATAAAAGACAATTCAAACTTTACACTTTATTTTAGGCGCTTACCGGTCAAATTCTTGCTTTTTTTGGCAAAACTTGCCCGGTAAGGTACTGCTCCAAAAATCAAAAAATTTAACTTTGAACGCCGGTAAATTGTTCTTTCTTCAAACCAGTTTACTTAACAAATGAATAAAGTAAAGAGGGCGCGCGCATGGAACATACTGGAAAAACTTAAAACCCGGATAATTAATATTCTCTGGAATGACAGTCCTTTCGGATATAATAATGACCATATGCTCATTCCCTGGCTCCGGGAAGAAGCAGAACATGCCATTAAAGAATTGAAATTGCCCGAAAAAGAGGAACAGTATTTTTTGATCAAGATAGAACAGATTATCGGTGAATATACGGAAGGGTGATGAATGTCATTCTGGCATGCACCCGTCTTATTTACATGAACCTGACATGATCAGCCGGTTTAATGTTTACTGGGTTGATCCGCTGCTGACCTTTTTGATACGCATATTCATCATACGTGCAACATACGGGGTATTAAAAGAGACGGTAGAAATTCTGATGCAGGCGACCCCGGAATTTCTGGATATCAGCGAAATTAAGCACAATCTGGAAACCCACCCGAAAGTAGAAAACATTCATCACATTCATGCCTGGCGTTTGTCCGATAATCAGGTACACTTCGAATGTCATGCCGATTTATGCAGCAACTACTCCATACAGGAAGCAGACAAAATAAGAAAAGACCTGGAAAGTAAATTAAAACATTCATTTAAGATTCACCATGTAACCATACAGATGGAATACCATACATGCCGTGATAAACGAATAATCGTGTCAGGCAACAGGGAATAAAATAAACTGAATATTTCTGATATTCAATGTTTATCAAAACACATCTTCATCATCAGGAAAAAAGGATTTATGAAAATTCACCAGGTATAATTTTTCCGTTGCACGGGTAAAGGCTGTATAAAGCCATCGGTAAAACTCCTTATTGATCATTTCCCCGGTTATATAACCATGATCTACAAAAACCACCTTCCATTGACCTCCCTGAGCCTTATGGCAGGTAACCGCATAGGCAAACTTCACCTGCAAAGCATTGAAATAGGGATTCTCCCGTACTTTTTTATATCTCGCTTTTTTGGTTTTGAGATCCTGATAATCCTCTAAAACACTTTGAAACAGATTTTGGTTCTCTTCCTTTGAGAGCGAGGCCTGATTGGTGTAAAGGGTATCCATCAATACTTTTGCATCAATCTCGAGATCATCATAGTCCACAAAGCGAAGGGTAAGATCAGCAAACCGATAACCGTATAATGACTGGTAGCCCTTTATATCAACTACTTCCACAATATCTCCGTTGGCGACAAAATCCAGTTTTTCCTCCTCATCTATCCAGAAATAGTTGTTCTTGACCACCATCAGGAAATCACCAATTGCCAGCTCTTCCTCTCTCCAAAGTATCTGGTTCCTTATTCCCTGGTTGAAGTTGTTGGCTCTTTTATTGGAACGGGTCACGATCACCGTTTCTTCGATACCATGTTGATCATAGGCGTCAGAAATCAGTTCCACCATTTCCGATCCAACCGTGCGTTCGATATCGGGAAATTCTTTCACCTGGAATTTAGGGTAATCAGAAGTTTCCTGTTCTATCATCTGCCTCAACAGAGTTGCATTATACAGTATGCCCGATTCTTTGCTTTGTCTCAGGATATCGGTTAAAAACGCCCGCTTAACATTCAGGCCATAACCTTCCAGTTGTGATGGATCAAGAGCAGGGCTCAGGTCCATCTTTACAGGAGGAAGCTGGGCAGTATCACCGAGAAGTATCAATTTACAGGAATGGCCCTGGTAAACATATTCAATCAGATCATCAAGCAGACGGCCGCTACCGAAAATCGACATTTCAAACGACTGGTTGGAAATCATGGAAGCTTCATCAACGATGAAATAGGTATTTTTATAAAGATTTTTGTCCAGTGCAAAATCACCAAAACCGTCCTGGGCAGATTTTTGCCTGTAAATTTTTTTATGAATGGTATATGCCGGTTTATAGGTATAGGAACCAAGCACCTTGGCGGCCCTGCCTGTAGGCGCCATTAAAATACTGTTGATTTTGAATGAATATAAGGTATTGACCAATGTTTTTATGGTAGTCGTTTTTCCTGTGCCTGCATATCCGGTAAGCAGAAAAATTTCATCCGCTCCCCAATTCATTATAAAATCTGCCAGAGAAGCAAACAATCTTTTCTGACTTTCGGTAGGAGTATAATTTAAATTTTTTGTCAATTCACCTTCAATGTGTTTTTTTAACATCTCAGCAATTACTTTGTAATTTTATCTACTTTTTTTATATTTGCCACCGAGCAAATTTAAAAATAAAGCCAACAAAAAAATGAAAACAGTTTTACGGATCATTTTAGCAGTTGTTATAGTCGGTTTGATTTACGGTCTCTACAGAAGTATTCAAACCCCTATTGAATTCAGGCAGGCGAAACAACAAAGGTACAATGCTACCATTCAAAAATTAAGAAACATTCGTACAGCTCAGCTTGCTTTCAAAAACGAATATGGTCGTTTCACAGGCAGCTTTGATACCCTTATCGATTTTGTAAATAACGATTCCTTAAGGGTTGTAAGAGCGGTTGGTCGTATTTCCGACGAATTAATTGAAAAGGGAATGACAGAGCAGGAAGCTTTAAGAAAAGGTATTATTGAAAGGGACACACTCAGGGTTTCCGTGAGAGACTCTTTATTTGGACCTGAGTACAACGCAGATTTGCTATGGAAAGTCCCCTATACCAATGATACATTCCAGTTGGGTGCAGGAAGCGTTGAGACTGGAAACGTAGATGTTGAAGTATTCGAAGCAAAAGTGCACAACGATGTACTGTTGCATGACCAGAACGAACAGTTGGTGATCAACCTCAACGAAAGGATGTCGAAGAAACAAAACAAATTCCCGGGCGTTAAAGTTGGCGATTTGGATGAGCCCAACAACAACGCGGGAAACTGGGAATAACACATTCTTTTTATGAGAGATTTCTCTTTTGTTGATGAAACCATAGATCTCAACAGGGCACATTCATACAGATTATCCATTCAATTCAGTTTGAATGGATTTTCTTTTTCCATACTGGACCTGATCAGGGGTAAATATGTAGCACTCAAGCATACAAACCTTGAGCAGGAATACACCCCGGATCAAAAGGCTGAAAAAATTCAGGAAATATTCAATTCAGACCCCTGCTTACAGGTTGGATACAAAAAAGTGATGGTGCTTGTAGTGACCCCGAAATCTGTACTCATACCCGCTTCTTATTTCAAACAAAAGGATCTTATTCAATACTTTAAGTTTAATTACGACCTTCAGGAACTGGATGAAATTCACTTCAATTATCTTCAGGACATTGAAGCCTATAACATATTCTCTATTCCCAATCCGGTCAGTAACGTGATCACAGCAAAGTTCAACAATGCTCAATTTTACCAGCAGGGCCTCCCCCTGATCAGCTATTACATCAATAGCGCTCACGGAGATAATACCTGTTCTGCCTTATCCATCAATGAAGACTTTATTGATATTGCTGTGCTCAACAGGTCCAGACTGCATTTGTATAACAGTTATTACTGGTCTGCTTATGACGATATCATTTACTATCTGTTATATGTTTATAAACAACTGAACCTGGAGGTTTCAGAAAACGAACTGCATGTGAACGGGGATATGGAGAATAGAAAAGAACTAAAAAACATGATCAGTCAATATTTAAAAAAAATCCATTACCATAAGCCTCCTTCTGAATTTACCTATAGTTATACATTTACAAAAGACAAATCACATCATTTCACCAATTTATTCAGATTGAACCTGTGCGTATAATTAGCGGAAAATACGGCGGCAGAATTTTCAGACCTCCCAAAAAACTGGATGCAAGACCTACCACTGACTTTGCAAAGGAAAATCTGTTTAATATACTGGAAAACCGGTTTGACTTCGACAACCTCACTGCACTGGATCTTTTTGCAGGTACAGGCAATATCGGTTTTGAACTGGTTTCCAGAGGATGTAAACAGGTGACAGCTATAGAAAAAAACCGGAAAAACATTGGGTTCATCAACCGGATCATTGATCAGTTAGGCATTGATAACCTTACAGTAATAAAAACAGATGCATTTAAATTTATTGCATCCACCCATGAACAATATGATCTCATATTTGCTGATCCCCCATACAGCCTGGAAGGCATAGAAACACTCCCCTCCCTTATCAATGAATATAACCTGTTGAGAAAGGGAGGATATTTTATTCTCGAACATTCCAAAGAAACGGTTGTTCCTGAAAATTCCCAATTTATCGAACACCGTAGATACGGTCATGTACATTTCAGTTTTTTTTCCTCCACTTCCTGACTTTTCCTCACCAACTGACTATTTGTCAGCTATCCTTGGGTGGCATATCATTTGTTGCATACTAGCAAGAAAACTTTAATGTAAAACCTTTTAAATATCAGGGAATTATGGAAAGTGGAAAAATTGGAGTAACTGCAGAAAACATTTTTCCGATTATAAAAAAATTTCTCTATTCAGATAATGAAATTTTTCTGAGGGAACTTCTGTCCAATTCTGTGGATGCCACCCAAAAAATGAAGAAAATAGCCTCCGTCGGCGACTATGAAAAAGATCTGGGCGATCTGACCATACATGTGAAAGTGGATAAGAACAATAAAACCATCACCGTGTCGGACCGCGGAATTGGAATGACGGAGGAGGAGATAAAAAAATACATCAATGATGTGGCCTTCTCCAGTGCCCAGGAATTCGTCAATAAATACCAGGATCCGGCCGCCATTATCGGTAAATTTGGCCTGGGTTTCTATTCAGCCTTTATGGTGGCAGATAAAGTGGAAATTTATACCCAATCCTACCAGGAAGATGCAAAAGCAATGCACTGGGTTTGTGATGGCAGTCCGGAATATCAACTGGAGGAAACCGAAAAAGAAGACAGGGGCACAGATATAGTAGTGCACCTTGACAAGGATTCCGAAGAATACATGGATGAAAACAGGGTCAACGAGGTATTGAACAAATATTGCAAATTCCTCCCCGTGCCCATCGCTTTTGGTAAAAAGAAAGATTATGACGAAAATGGCAAAGAGATAGAAACTGATGAAGACAACATCATCAACGATACCAAGCCATTATGGAAGGAACAACCCACAGAATTAAAGGATGAGGATTACAAGGAATTCTACAGGAAACTCTATCCAATGGCCGAAGACCCTTTGTTCTATATTCACCTCAATGTGGATTATCCCTTTAATCTGGAAGGCATTCTCTATTTTCCGAAAATCAGGAACAACATTGAAGTCCAAAAGAATAAGATACAACTTTATGCCAACCAGGTTTTCGTTACCGATTCGGTAGAAAATATCGTACCCGAATTTCTGACACTGCTGCACGGAGTAATCGATTCTCCGGATATCCCCTTAAATGTGTCCAGAACTTATCTGCAGGGCGATCCGAATGTGAAGAAAATTTCAAATCACATCACCAAAAAAGTTGCCGACAGACTGGAAGAACTCTTCAAGAAGGACCGGGAGGATTTCGAGAACAAATGGGACGACCTGAAGCTTTTCATAGAATATGGTATTCTCACCAATGAAAAATTTTATGAAAGGGCCAAAAACTTTGCCCTTTTCAAAAATACAGATGGCAAATATTTCAGTTTCGATGAATACCAGGAATACATAAAAGAAAAACAAACCGATAAGAACAATACACTGGTATATCTTTATGCCACGGATGTGGAGAAACAATATTCATTCATCGAAAGTGCCAAAGAAAAAGGCTATGATGTACTTGCTATGGAAGGCCAGCTTGATACCCATTTCATCAACTTTCTTGAACAGAAATTTGAAAACAGCCATTTTGCCAGGGTAGATGCTGATGTGGTAGATAATCTCATTCAAAAAGAAGATAAAAAAGAAACCGAGCTATCGCAGGAAGAACAGAATGAACTGGCTTCCATTTTCAAAAGTCAGCTCCCCAACATCGGTAATTTTAACGTAACCTTTGAGCCACTGGGTGAAAATGAAGAGCCTTTGACCATTACCCAGTCTGAGTTCATGCGCCGTATGAAAGATATGGCAGAGCTGGGGGGTGGTCCAATGCAGTTCTACGGACAAATGCCTGACAGTTATAACCTGGTGGTCAACACCAACCATAGATTGGTGGAAAAGATCCGGCAGGAAAAAGATGAAAAGCTGGGCAATGAGCTGACAAAAATCAACAATGAGATCAAACCCCTGCAGGATGAAAAGGATCGGATCAACAAGGCAAATGAAGATAAGAAAGACGAGGAAATGCCCCAGGCTGACAAGGACAACCTGCAGGACCTGGATAAACAGATCAGCGAATACCAGAACCAGAAAGAAAGCAAACTGAAAGAATTTGCCAAAGAGAATAACCTGGTAAAACAACTGATTGATCTTGCCCTGCTGGCAAATAATATGCTGAAAGGAGAATCGCTTGACAGATTTGTTAAACGAAGCGTGGATATGATCGACTAATTACAAAGCAGGCCAATCAATAAAATCCCGGTATTGTTTAACATACCGGGATTTTTTATTATCTATTAAGTATAATTGTTGGTTGTGGGATTTTCTTTCTATCTTTATTCTTTTAATTGATGAAACAATGAATAAAAATACCACAATTGGCATCATCATTCCCCAGGTGAAAACACAAGAAGAAGCTGAATATGCTGCTCATTTTGCAAAATATGCGCCGCTGGGAGGTCGAAGCGTTGGAATATCAAGGGCGCATGGCTATGGAATGACATTTTCAATAAAAACAAATCAATATACGAACCCCTACAAATTTAATTCATTATGAAAAGCTTATTTCTTGCAATTCTGACAATTGTATTAGCCATGAATGTTTCATTTGGTCAAGACCGCATCACAGGAAAAAATTTTGCCACCCGTTCCGAGGTTATTGCCCGGCACGGTATGGCATGTACCAGTCAACCACTGGCCAGCCAGGTGGCCATCGATATCCTTAAAAATGGCGGCAATGCAATAGACGCTGCTATTGCAGCCAATGCCACGCTGGGATTAATGGAACCTACCGGCAACGGTATAGGAGGCGATCTTTTTGCAATCGTCTGGGACGCCGACACCGAAGAACTATACGGCTTGAACGCCAGCGGACGCTCACCGAAATCCTTGAAGCTTGAATACTTCAAAAAGCACGGGTATGAAAGCATACCGGCTCATGGTCCCCTTCCGGTTTCTGTACCGGGTTGTGTGGATGGATGGTTTGAGCTGCATGAAAAATTCGGGTCCATGAGCATGGAGCAGGTGCTTCAGCCGGCCATTGGCTATGCCCGGGAAGGTTTTCCCGTTAGCGAACTCATCGCCTATTACTGGCAGATCAACGCCAACTATTTGCAGAAATTCCCGGGTTTTGAGGAAATTTTTATGCCTGGCGGGAAAGCCCCGGAAAAGGGAGAAATCTTCAAAAACCCTTATCTGGCCAATACCCTGGAAAAAATTGCCAAAGGAGGCAGGGATGTATTCTATGAAGGGGAAATCGCCAGAAAGATCGATGCCTATATGGAAAAACATGCCCCCAGGTATATGAAAGGAGAAAAAGGCGAAGGAGGCTATCTGCGCTATGAAGACCTGGCTGCCCATCAGTCCGAATGGGTGGAACCCGTCTCCACAAACTACAGGGGATATAATGTATGGGAATTGCCGCCGAACGGACAGGGCATAGCAGCTTTACAGATACTCAACATTCTCGAGGGATTCGACATCCGATCCATGGGATTTGGCAGCAAAGAGCACATCCACACCTTTACCGAGGCCAAAAAACTGGCCTTCGAGGATCGGGCCAAATTTTACGCAGATCCTGATTTTGCTAACATCCCCCTGGAAAAATTGATTTCCAAAGACTATGCCGACCAGCGCAGAAAATTGATTGACCCCGGACGGGCTTCCCAAAGCTATCCTGCTGGAAAGCTGGAGCAGGGCAATACCATTTATCTGACTGTAGCCGATGAACAGGGCAACATGGTTTCTTTGATCCAGAGCAATTACAGGGGAATGGGATCCGGAATGACCCCCGGTAAACTGGGATTCGTTTTGCAGGACCGCGGCGAACTTTTTACACTGGAGGAAGGTCATAACAATGTTTATGAATCCGAAAAAAGACCTTTTCACACCATTATCCCCGCTTTTATTACAAAAGACGGCGAACCTTTCATGAGTTTCGGCGTGATGGGCGGATCCATGCAACCCCAAGGACATGCCCAGATCGTTATGAATATTGTGGATTTCGGAATGAACCTCCAGGAAGCGGGAGATGCACCCCGAATAAGGCACGCGGGCTCTTCGCAGCCCACAGGCGAAGAAATGACCGACGGAGGAACACTTTACCTGGAATCCGGATACGATTATCCGGTAGTTCGCGAGCTGATTAAAACGGGGCATGATGTGGAATATACCGTGGGAGGTTTCGGTGGCTATCAGGCCATAAAATACGACACGGAAAACGGTGTGTATTATGGTGCCTCTGAGTCACGAAAAGACGGCCAGGCCATCGGTTATTGAGATTAAGAAAAACATTGAAAATAAACTTTTATGGCATCAGGTCCGGTTCTTATACTCATTTTGATCCTCTCAATAGGGTTCATCATTCTGGCAACTGCCAGGCTAAAAGTTCATCCCTTCATTGTGCTGATCACCACCTGTTTCCTGGTAGCCCT
>JAGXLC010000051.1 GCA_018334875.1 Bacteroidales bacterium
GGCGGGTAAAGGAATGGGATGTTGGAACTACTGAATCCGGTTCTTCCGGATCCCCTCTGTTCAATCAGAACAAAAGGATCATAGGAGATCTCAGCGGGGGAGAGGCTACTTGCGAGGATCCTGTCAACGACTATTTTGCCAGGTTCGACCGGTCATGGGATGATTTCGGAATTAAGGAGCATCAGCTCAAAGCATGGCTTGATTTCGACAGTACAGGTTTCACAAGGTTGAATGGATACCTTCCTTATGACAGCATTCCTTCCCACTTGAAAGTGTATTATGAAAATCAAAGTAATAGGTTATCCTGGAATCCTCCGTTAAATCATGAAGAAGTACAGGAGTACGAAATTTATAGAAACGACGAGCTTTTAGATACTTCTTCCAACACCCGTTTTTCGGATGGAGACGTAATACAGGATTCCCTGTATCGATATAAAGTCAGAGCCCGTTTGAATAACTCAAATTATTCCGAATATACGCAAGAGGTACCATTTGTTGCGTTGGATACGAAACTCCTTCCGTTTACAGAAAGTTTCACATCAGATACCCTGCCTGAAGGATGGTACGAGCATAATTATGATGACAAAAGCAACTGGAGTATAACGCAGGGAGCTCCCGGCGGCTTGCCTGATACTGCAGCGGAAGGTCAGTATAATCTGGCTTTTGAAGGCCAGGAAAAGGATTCCGCCAAAATGATCACTCCGGCCATTGACCTGAATCGGGAAAAGTATATTCTCCTCAGCTATTTCATGGCTATACCGGAAAACAATGGAAATGCGGACCATCTGAACCTTTATATTCGTTACGCGGACACTTTAAGCTGGCATTTGATCAAAAGCTATCGGAATGCCGTTACAGGCTGGCGGGCCGATACGGTTTATCTCCCACGTCCGACCTCAAAATACCGGCTTGCATTTGAGGGTGTCGGCCGCAACGGGGGAGGAATTGCCCTGGATGCGGTAAACATTTCCCGGGATACCAATGCTTTCACCCCGAAATTTGTGGTAAGTAATGACACGCTGTGTGAAGAGGATTTTCTTTATTTTATGATGGATGGAGATACTGATGAAGATTACAGTTATTCCTGGGATTTTGGCTACGGAGCTTCTCCACGCTATTTAGACGGCCCTGGTCCACATACCATCTATTACACTTATCCCGGAGAAAAAACTGTTCGGCTTACTGTTAATGGTATCTATCAAACCACCAGAAAAGCTGCCGTTATTGTTGATCCATTACCTCCAAAACCCGGAATTGAGGTCAATGGAGACACACTGAGTGTTGAAAACGAAGGGGATAGCATTCAGTGGCATGACGAGTATGGTCCTATTGAAGGCGCTACCGATAGCATTTACATTGCCACCGAAGGAGGTGAATATAGAGTTGAGGTCATCAATCAGTATGGTTGTTCGGTTTTTTCAGATGTTTATACCGATATCAATGATTCATTGCCTCAAAATAAATCCGGAGAACTGAAAATATACCCCATACCTGCAGAGGAGAGGATTCATGTGCAATATTCATCAAACGAGGCACAAAAAGCGCGTCTGTCTGTGGTTAACACTTTTGGGACAACAGTTAAAAGCAAAGAGGTTGATTTACATATCGGGAAAAACAGAGAATCGTTTTCGATTGCCGATTTATCACCTGGGGTTTATATTGTTAGGTTGTACCTGGAAAACGGGGCCAAGTTGAGTTACCGGTTTGTTAAGGAATGAATAGCGATTTGGTCCAAGAAGCTGAGAGGGCTCTGTAAAAACAGCCCTCTCTATCTTTATTTGAGGATTTTTAAAGCGGGTTTATTTTACCTGATCAACAGCCTTTTTTAAGGCATCTTCCAACATGGATCGGTCGGGTTTCTTGATAAAGTTCTTGTCCATCATCATGTCAATGGTATGTCTTGTATGGCCAATATCTTCAAGGGTTCTGTTATAAATGGTGTCCCAGTCACTTTCTACTCTCGCCACGCCGTCTTTGATGGCCTGCATGGCAACATCCGCCGCCTCAAAGGCAAACATGTCCGTTTCGTCCATTTTGGGCATGATGTACTCGGGGTTGATGCCTTTCTTTTCGGCATAATTTGCCATGGAATAAGATGCTGCAATAGCCATGTTATCGGTAATACTTCTTGCGCGCACAAGCAACGCTCCTTTCAGAATTCCCGGGAACCCCAGCGAATTGTTCACCTGATTGGCAAAATCTCCCCGTCCGGTAGCCGTGATGTAGGCGCCGGCTTCCTTCGCAGCATAAGGATAAATCTCGGGAACGGGATTGGCACACGCAAATACAATGGGTTTACTTCCCATTGAGCGTATCCAGTCGGGTTTGATTACATCCGGCCCCGGTTTGCTCAAAGCAATCAATACGTCTGCATCTTTCATGGCGCTTTCCATATCTTTTACTTTGCCGGGGTTGGTTTTTTGACAAAGTTCCCATTTTCTGTAAAACCGGTGATCGGCTTTAATATCTTCCCGTTTCTTATGAAGTGGCCCTTTTGAATCGAACAGGATCATTTTCTCCGGGTCGGCCCCTGACTGAAGCAGCAGTCGGGCAATGGTGGCATTGGAGGCCCCGGCGCCGAACAATACAATTTTTATATCCTTGAGATTTTTTTCTACGATCCTTAGTGCATTGATCAATCCTGCTACCGTTACCGATCCTGTGCCCTGCGCATCATCATGCCATACAGGGATATCGCATGATTCTCTCAGTGTATCGAGCACCTTATAACAGTTTGGCTGGGATATATCTTCCAGGTTGACCACACCGAAACTGGGTTCAAGCATATTGACAAAATCAATGATCTTACCCGGATCGTGCTCCCCTTTTTTATTGTAACTGTTCATACATAGGGGGACGGCATCTATTCCGGCAAGATATTTCATGAGATAGGCTTTTCCTTCCATCACCCCGAGACCCCCGGGTGGAGTTACATCACCGTCTCCCAGAACCCTGGTTGAATCGGATACCACGGCTACCAAGTTTCCCCGGTTAGAGAGATCAAAAGAGGAATTGTTGTTATCCCGTATGGTCGTGGAAATGTTTGAAACACCTGGTGTATACCATATATTGAACCAGTTGAAGCCGTAAAGGCCTGCCTTGGGCAGAGTTTGCAGCTTCCCTCCGTAAAACTTATGTGCCTGTAAGGAAAGCTCCTTTAAAAAGATCGTCTTGGCTTTGGCCATCTGCTCCTCGGAGAAATCCTCAGGAAAAAGTTCATTCAGGTTGGTTAAGGAAAGATCGATTGTTGCCATAGGTGCCTCCTGGTATCAATTCGGTTATTTAACTTACTAACAAAAATAAAAAATATTCCGGTTTTATACCCGGAATATTTTTTATTTTCTTCTTTCTGTTTATGCTATGAAACAGATGGAACCATTCAGGCTTCCGTGATGGTAACTACAATATTCCTGACACTCCGGGGGCCATCAAATTCACATACAAATATATTTTGCCATGTACTAAGCCCCAGTTTACCTTCAATGATTGGGATCGTTTCTCCGGGACCCACCAGTCCTGATTTCAGATGGGCATCTCCATTGTTATCCTGCGCATCATGTTCCCATACTCCTGAAGGTATCAGCTTCCTGAGCAG
This sequence comes from Bacteroidales bacterium, assembly GCA_018334875.1. Taxonomy (NCBI): domain Bacteria; kingdom Pseudomonadati; phylum Bacteroidota; class Bacteroidia; order Bacteroidales; species Bacteroidales bacterium. The sequence continues at coordinate 3,596 of JAGXLC010000051.1, forward strand.
ATTGACTACATCATTCTGTACCGACTGGTCCCAGCTTTCCTGAATCATGATGCCGGCGGTAGCGCCATGTACATAAACTGAAGCAATGCCTTGCTGTACGTTGCTCTTTTTGACGATGGCCTCCACTTCCGAGGTGATATCAAAAAGCCCGTTTTGTTTGTTTGTTTTGATCTTTATGTTTTCTTGCATAAAAAAATACAATTTTAGGAGGTTAAATTTAAAATGAAATCAGAACAAAATCAAATGCTTAATGAATAAAATTAGAACCATATATATTCGTGTTTTGATTCAATTTATAGACAGAATCCCGGGAAATTTGTTAATTAAATCCCGGGGTTGTTTCCACGATTAGAGAGATTTTTCTATTTTCGCAGTTTGATGAAGCCACAAAATGTTTTGACTTATGGAATATAGCTTTTATGAAATAGAAAAGAAATGGCAAAAATACTGGGAAGAGAACATGATTTACAAGGTTGATGTAGATCATAGTAAGCCAAAATATTATGTGTTGGATATGTTTCCTTATCCTTCGGGTGCCGGATTACATGTTGGCCATCCCCTGGGATATATTGCATCGGATATTTTTGCCCGGTATAAAAGAATGGAAGGTTATAATGTATTGCATCCCATGGGATACGATGCTTTTGGGCTGCCTGCCGAACAATATGCCATTCAAACGGGTCAGCATCCTGCCAAAACCACCGAGCAAAACATCAAACGCTATAAGGACCAGCTTACAAAGATAGGATTTTCTTATGACTGGGATCGAGAGATCCGAACTTGTGATCCCAAATATTATAAATGGACCCAATGGGCTTTTCTGGAGATGTTCGAACATTGGTACAATAAGAAAACCAACAAAGCCGAATCCATTGAAAAGCTTAAAGATATATTTAGCCGCGAGGGAAATGGGAATGTAGAGGCGAGCTGTAACGAAACGAAACCTTTTACGGCAGAAGAATGGAACAGCATGTCGGAAAAGGAACAACAACAGATATTGCTCAATTACCGGATTGCATACCTGGCAGATTCATTGGTAAACTGGTGTCCGGATTTGGGAACCGTGCTTGCCAATGATGAAGTCAAGGATGGTGTATCGGTAAGGGGTGGATATCCGGTGATTCAGAAGAAAATGAAACAGTGGTCGCTTCGTGTTACGGCTTATGCCGATCGTTTACTCGATGGTCTTGAGAAGGTGGACTGGACTGAGTCGCTGAAAGAAATTCAGAGAAACTGGATTGGAAGATCGGAAGGAGCTGATATTTGGTTCGATGTAGAGCATTCCGATACCAGGATCAATGTGTTCACCACCAGGCCCGATACATTGTTCGGAGTAACATTTATGGTACTTGCACCTGAGAGCGAACTGGTGGAGGAACTAACGCTGGATCAGTACAAAAATAAAGTCAATGAATATGTGGAGCAGGCAACTTCACGTCCCGAAAGAGATCGGGTTACCGATACACAGTCTGTTAGCGGTGAATTTACAGGCAGTTATGCCTTGCATCCTTTTACCGGTGAGCGGTTGCCTATCTGGGTAAGCGATTATGTATTGATCGGTTACGGTACCGGGGCCATTATGGCAGTTCCAGCCCATGACCAACGTGACCATGATTTTGCCACACATTTTGACCTCCCTATAGTACCTGTAATTAAGGGGGGTGATCCTCAGGAAAAAGCATATGATTCCCTGGAAGGTGAGGTGATCAATTCCAGATTCATCAATGGTATGAAAGCAAAAGATGCCATCCCCAAGATTATAGAAGAAATGGAAAAACACGGCATCGGAAGGAAAAAAGTTAACTACAGGTTACGGGATGCAATATTCAGCCGGCAAAGATATTGGGGTGAACCATTCCCTATATATTACAAAGATGAAATGCCCTATCCCTTAGACAAAAGTAAGCTTCCGCTGGAACTCCCCGAGGTAGACGCCTATAAACCGACAAAGGATGGCAAACCACCCCTGGCCCGAGCTAAGAATTGGGAAACCGAGGAGGGCTATCCGCTTGAATTAAGTACCATGCCTGGCTTTGCCGGATCGTCGGCATATTTCCTTCGCTTTATGGACCCTCATAATGATGAGGCCTTGGTATCCAGAGAAGCCAATGATTACTGGAGAGATGTTGATCTTTATGTGGGAGGAACGGAGCATGCTACCGGCCATCTGATTTATTCGCGTTTCTGGAACAAGTTTCTCTATGATATCGGATGGATATGTGAAGATGAGCCTTTTAAAAAACTGATCAACCAAGGGATGATCCAGGGTCGTTCAAACTTTGTTTACCGGATTAAAGGAACCAATACGTTTGTTTCCTTTAACCTTAAAGATCAGTATGATGTAACTCCGCTTCATGTAGATGTGAATATTGTAGATAATGATGTACTGGATATTGAGGCTTTTCGGCAGTGGAATCCGGAGTTTAAGGATGCAGAATTCATTCTGGAAGATGGAAAATATATTTGCGGAGTAGCTATTGAAAAAATGTCTAAATCGCTTTATAATGTGGTAAATCCGGATGATATCATTGAAAACTATGGAGCGGATACATTGCGGATGTATGAGATGTTCCTCGGTCCTATTGACATGTCAAAACCTTGGGATACCAATGGTATTGACGGGGTATACAAGTTCCTGAGAAGATTATGGAGAATGTTTCATGATGATCAGGGCAATTTTAACTTAAGCGATGAAGAGCCCACAAAAGATGAACTTAAAACACTTCATAAAACCATAAAAAAGGTAAGGGAGGATGTGGATAATTTTTCCTTTAATACGGCCATAAGTGCTATGATGATTTGTTTAAACGAATTGCCTGCCAACTTAAATAAGCGAAAGATATTGTTCCCTGTTTTACGGCTATTGGCTCCTTTTGCTCCCCATATGACCGAAGAATTATGGCAACGGGATGGCCGGGAAGGTAGTGTTGTGGATGCCGGCATACCTGAGTATAATGAAGAATATTTGAAAGAGTCCACAATTACTTATCCCGTTTCATTTAACGGTAAAATGCGTTTTAAACTCGATTTACCAGTGGATATCGATCAGGAGCAGGTAGAGGAGATTATATTGAATCATGAAAAAGCACAAAAGTGGCTCAATGGCAAGAAACCCCAAAAGATCATATTCGTGCCCAACAAGATCATTAACGTGGTGGTATAAGCCGGGGAAGAAATGGCATATAAAAATATTTTCACTGTTGGGTCCCTTCTTATTATCGTTCCTTTGGTATTTATATTGCTGCTTACAAATGATCATAATGAAAGGCCGAGGCCGGTATTCAAAAAGAATATAGACCAGAATATTTTGGATTTGAATCCGGACAAGGAATTTGGTATTGTTCTGGATTCATTTCGGACAGAAACAGGCCGCATACGTCGAAATCAGACTCTGGCGGGTATTCTGAGACATTACGATCTGAGAAATCATAAAATACATGAGATAGCGCAGGAGATTGACAAGGTATTCGATGTAACAAAGTTTAAGGCAGGCAATACCTACTATTTTTATTTTCCGGAGGAGGACAGTGCTCAGGCGGTGCGCTATTTTGTATATGAACATACCCCGAAAGAATACGTAAAGATCAGTTTGGGTGATAGAATTGGTGTAGAAAAGTCAAAGAAAGAGACTCGTTTGGTCACAAGAACGAGTACAGGAACTATTGAAACTTCATTATGGAAAACCCTGGATAGGAATGACATACAACCAATTCTTGCGCTCCGGTTATCAGAGATTTATGCCTGGTCCATAAACTTTTTCAATCTTAAAAAAGGGGATCATTTTAAGGTGATCTATGAGGAAGAATACGTCGATAGCACTTCGGTGGGCATTCATAGAATTGGAACAGCGCGTTTTGTCCATGATGATGAGGTTTATTATGCCATCCCTTTTGTTCAGGATAACATCCGGGATTTTTATGATCTGGAAGGAAATAGTTTGAGAAGGGAATTTTTGAAAGCACCCTTGAGATTTTCAAGGATCAGTTCCGGATATTCTCATAGCCGTTTGCATCCAATCCTGAATTACCGCCGGCCACACAGGGGAGTAGACTATGCAGCTCCCACCGGTACCCCGGTACATGCCATCGGCGATGGAGTGGTTATTGATAAGGGTTATACCAGGGGAGCGGGATATTATTTAAAGATTCGACACAACAGCATTTATGTTTCTGGCTATAATCATCTTTCCGGCTACGCCAATGGAATGAACCAAGGCGTGGAGGTAAAGCAGGGAGAAACCATAGGATATGTAGGAAGTACAGGGTACGCCACCGGTCCGCACCTGGACTTCCGTTTTTGGAAGAACGGCCGTGCTGTTAATCCGTTAGAGGTGGAAGCTCCCCCTGTTGACCCCATTAAGGAAAGCAACAGGGATTCGTTCCGTAAAATCAAAGAAAAATGCCTGAAAAAGCTTGATAATGGATCTTGAATTTATTTGCTCAGCAGTTGTTCTATTACCCTGGGATAATACTTATATTCCAACTCATGAGCTTTTTGGGCAATGTCCTCAACACGATCATCCGGTTTTACTGTAAACTTTGACTGGTGAATGATTTGTCCCTCATCGTAATGTTCATTAACATAATGAATGGTAATCCCACTCTCTTTATCTTGGTTTTCAAGAACTTTTTGGTGCACCCGGTCTCCATACATTCCCTTGCCTCCGTATTTAGGCAGTAAAGCAGGATGAATATTGATGATCCGGTTGGGAAAAGCATTGATTAAATGTTTTGGAATCAAAAGTAGAAAACCGGCTAAAACAATTAGGTCGATGTTTTTGTATAACAAAAGATCTTTGATTTTATTGGTATTGTATAGTTCATCTTTGGAGAAGACATAGGAGGCTATATTGAGTTTCTTCGCTCTTTCTAATACATAGGCGTTTTTTTTGTTTGACAGAATTAAATCCACTTTGATATGTTTGTGGTTTTCAAAATACCGGGCGATGTTTTCGGCATTTGAGCCTGAACCGGAAGCAAATATAGCGATCTTTTTCATAACACTTGTCCGTTTATTTTACGGTACAAAAATATCGAAATTCATCCAATTCCCTATGGAATGATGTTTTAATAATGAAAATATTACTTTTCGGGAAAAAATTTTAAATTTTTTTTTGTTATATGAAAGGGAATTATATTTCTTTGCACTGTTAAATATAAAAATTAATAACTAAAACTTAAAAATTATGGCAGAAGATATTGCATCTCGCGTAAAGGCAATCATTGTAGATAAGTTGGGCGTAGAAGAAAATGAAGTTACTAATGAGGCCAGCTTCACAAATGATTTAGGTGCTGATTCTCTAGACACTGTAGAGTTGATCATGGAATTTGAAAAAGAGTTTAATATTTCAATTCCTGATGATCAGGCAGAAAATATCAGTACTGTTGGAGAAGCGGTGAAGTATATTGAAGAAAACGCGCAATGATAATTTATAAACTTGTTTTAAATTTTGTATTCTTATGGCATTCAGACGTGTTGTAATAACCGGAATTGGCGCAATTACCCCTATTGGTAATAATCTTGAGGAGTATTGTAACAATTTGTTTAATGGGGTTAGTGGCTCCGACTGGATAACCCATTTCGATCCGTCAAAATTTAAAACAAAGTTTGCTTGTGAGGTAAAAAATTTTAATCCCAGAGATCACTTTGACAGAAAAGAACTGAGGAAGCTGGATCTGTATACCCAATATGCTCTGGTTTCTGTAAAAGAATCGATGGAGAACTCAGGAATTGACCTGGAGGCAATTGATAAGAACAGGATGGGAGTGATCTGGGGTTCAGGAATTGGAGGAATCAATACTTTCCTCAATGAAGTAAAGGGCTTTATCGAAGGTGACGGAACTCCTCGGTTTAGCCCGTTTTTTATTCCTAAGATGATTTCGGATATTGCAGCAGGTCATATTTCAATAAAGTATGGTTTAACCGGTCCCAATTACGGCACCGTTTCCGCATGCGCTTCCGCTTCCCATGCTATTATTGATGCCATGAATTATATTCGTTTGGGCAAAGCCGAGGCTTTTATAACAGGTGGTTCCGAAGCCGCCATTAATGAGGCTGGAATGGGTGGCTTTAATGCAATGCAAGCCATTTCAGTGAATAATGAGGAATATAAAACGGCTTCCAGACCTTATGATAAAACCCGGGACGGATTCGTTATGGGAGAGGGTGGAGGAGCCCTGATCCTTGAAGAATTGGAACATGCCAAAAAGCGTGGAGCAAATATCTATGCTGAAGTGTTGGGAGGGGGAATGTCTGCCGATGCGCATCACCTGGCTGCACCTCACCCTGAAGGTAAAGGTGCAAGGCATGTTATGATCAATGCGTTAAGTGATGCAGCTTTAAACCCCGAAAAAGTTGATTACATTAATGTTCATGGAACTGCCACACCAATCGGGGATGGAGCCGAAATTAAAGGCATCAAGGAGGTTTTTGGTGACCACTCTTATGATATGAATATAAGTGCTACAAAATCAATGACCGGGCACTTACTGGGAGCAGCAGGAGCTGTTGAACTGATTGCTTCTGTTTGTGCCATCAACAAAAATATGGTGCCTCCTACAATCAACCATCGTGAAGATGATCCGGAAATTGATAATAAAATCAACTATACTTTTAACGAAGCACAGGAAAGGAAGGTAGATATAGCTATAAGCAATACCTTTGGCTTTGGCGGGCATAATGCTTCGGTTGTTGTAAGTAAATTTACTGATTGATTTGAATCCTGTAGCTTTTCTTAGAAAATATTTTACTGAACAAAACGGTTTTAACCGTACTCTAAAAACAGTTCTGAAATACAGGCCAAGAAACATTGGCCTGTTTAAACTTGCCCTTACTCATAAATCAGCCATTTATAAGGAGGACAGCCATGACCAGGAGAACAACGAGCGCCTTGAATATCTGGGAGATGCTTTATTGAATGCAATTGTTGCCGAAATGCTTTACCGCCATTATCCCATGAAAAATGAAGGTTTTCTGACCAAAATGAGGGCCAGAATGGTTAGCCGGGAAACACTCAACAGAATAGCGGAAAATATGGGTTTGGAAGCAATTATAGACTCGAATATTGATGAGAGCCTTAGCGGCAATATTCTGGGCAATGCTCTTGAGGCGGTTATCGGAGCCATTTTTCTGGACGCCGGCTTTAACAGAACCAGAAAATACATCCTCAAACATATCATCAGACCCCATATTGATATTAAAAAGTTTGAATATTCTACTTTCGATTATAAAAGTCAGTTGATTGAATGGAGTCAGAAGAACCGCGTAGAATTGATATTTGAAGACTTTGAAAATCCGGTGGAAAATGCCCATCAACCTGTATTTGTTTCCAATGTAAAGGTAAATGACAAAATTCTGGGTTCCGGAAAAGGTTCTTCCAAAAAAGAAGCGCAACAAAAAGCAGCTAAAGAGGCGTTCAATCATTATATAGAATTTTGACGTTTTCCCTTCTTATTTACGTTCATTCTTAGTAATTTTACCTTTTCAACCATTTTTTATGAAAAAGAAGAAGGTACATAAACTTCAAAATTTTTATCCCGAAGATTTCCAAATCGTTTGTATTGCCTCCCATCAGAATGATTACAGGCTTTCATGGGCTTTGAATGAGCAGCTTAACCTGCGTCTACAAAAAGGTCAGGACCTTTTTGTAGAGGATAAAAAATCCGGTTCCACCCGGCAATTTACAACATATAGTTATGAGGGCGGTACCCAAACAATCCGGTATTTTCTAATTGCCAATAAAAATTCCCAGGGATTTTTATTCCCGGATATGAAGAATATTGATTTTTTATTGAAAGTAGAAGGCGGGATGGATGAGGAAGATTTGTCCTCAATGATAAAGGAAATAAGAAAGATAGATTTTGTAATTATGGCTTTTAAGTTGGAAAATCTTCGTGAGAAGCACAAAAAAACATTAATCTTTTAAAAAGGTAAATATTATGAGCAATATTCAGTTCGAATTGTTAAAAAAGATCTCTAAAACACCAGGGGCACCGGGATTTGAAAAACATATAAGGAGTTTGATCTTTCAGGAAGCAGAAAAGCTTGTGGATGAATGTTCGGTTGATAATATGGGCAATGTGGTTGCTTTCAGAAAGGGCAGGGATGATAAAAAGATCATGTTGGCTGCCCATATGGATGAAATTGGTTTTATAGTAAATCATATCGATGATCAAGGTTTTATACGGTTTGTGCCATTAGGGGGATTTGATCCCAAAACCTTAACTTCCCAGCGGGTTATTGTGCATGGTAAAAAGGATTTGGTTGGGGTGATGGGTACAAAGCCCATACATATGATGAGCGAGGAAGAAAAGAAAAAGATGGTTAAGACGGAAGATTTCTTTATTGACCTCGGGATGAAAAAGGAGGAAGTACAGAAGTATGTACATGTTGGAGACCCCATTACCCGTGAAAGGGAGTTAATTGAAATGGGGGATTGCGTTAATGGAAAGTCTCTGGACAACCGAATTTCCGTCTATGTATTGATTGAAACTCTGAAAGCGCTAAAAGAGCAAACACTCCCGTATGATACCTATGCTGTATTTACCGTACAGGAGGAAGTTGGGATTCGGGGCGCCCAGGTTGCCACTCAGCAAATAGAACCCGACTTTGGCTTTGCCATTGATACAACCATTGCTTATGATGTTCCAGGAGCCCAGTCTCATGAGCAAGTAACCAGGCTCGGTGAGGGAGTGGCTGTAAAAATACTCGATTCTACAGCCATTGCTGATTATAGAATGGTTGAATATATGAAAGAAGTTGCAGGTCGCCATAACATCAAATGGCAGCCTGAAGTAATGGCTAAAGGAGGAACGGATACGGCAATGGTACAACGAATGACTAAATCCGGTTCCATAGCAGGTGCAGTTTCTATACCCACCCGACACATTCACCAGGTGATTGAATCAGTTCATAAGGACGATATAGAAAGCAGTATAGGATTGTTGCAAAATGCTTTACTGGAATTGGATCAAAAAGACTGGAGCCATTAAAGCGTGTTGGTCCCTAAATAAAAAAAGAAGGAAAGGGAATTATTCCCCTTTCCTTACTAACCCATAAATTAAACCCTAAAATTTATGTCTATGAAAAACCCGGTTGCAAACATACATTTATGTTGAGTTAACTCGTTAAAAGTAATGTTAAAGCTTGTTAAATAATATTATTTTGACGATTTTGATGCATAACTTTGCATTGTTATGAGTACAAAAACCATTTGGCTGGTTACTTTTGCTTTATCAGCCACATTAATCGGACTTTTCATAGTTCAGGGATATTGGATCAGGGATGCTATTCGGATTAATGAACAGCACTTTGATCAACTCATCAATAATACCCTGAGCAATTTAGTTGAGCAATTGGAAAAGGAGGAGATTGTATATCAAATTACCAATGAAGTGAAGCCTTATGAACAAAAAGAAGAGGGAGACAATACCGTTATTAATTACAGTTTAACCAAAACCAAACAGAATAAATACGGCTTCAATCAATATAACCTTGACAGAGAAATTTTCAAGGTCAGTAACGTAGATTCCATTGATTTCAATACCTATTTTAATCTTTCCCCTCAGGAACCCTTTTCTCTTGAGTCTAATGAGAAAAAATACAAAATCTCGGAGACTCTGAAAGAGACGTTCAGGCAGCGGCTTGAAAACGAATTGAAAACCGACCTTTCTGAAAAAAAGGTGTTTGTGGAGAATATAGTCAATAAGCTGGTTCAGGTGGATGTAGGGATCGAGAATAGAGTTGATAAACGTAAGCTCGATACCATTATAAGGGAAGAATTGAGGAATAAGGGTATAAAGTTGGATTATGAATTTGCAGTAGTAGATAAGCAGGACAGTACTTTGTTCAAAACTGATGATTATCAGCCTGGTAAGGAGTTGGAGGTTTATAGTAGCAAACTTTTTCCCAATGACGTTATATCCCGGGATAATTTTCTGAAATTATATTTTCACGACCGCAAAGGATATATTTTCAAGTCAACCGGTAACATGACTATTATTTCCGTGATACTTTCCTTTATAGTCATCCTTGGATTCGCCATTACTACTCATATTATGTTCAAGCAGAAACGTTTATCAAAAGTTAAGAATGATTTTGTGAACAATATGACCCACGAGCTGAAGACCCCAATCTCTACAATTTCTCTCGCTACCCAAATGCTGAAGGATCAGTCTATCCCCGAATCCTCCAAAAACATGGGCAGTATTTCGAAAATTATCGATGATGAAACTACGCGCCTGAGCCTTCAGGTGGAGAAAGTTCTGAAAACCGCTGTATTCAACAGTGGAAAAATTAAAATAAAACCCAAAGAGTTGGATTTACATGAGGTTATTGAAAATGTAGTGAAAAGTTTTTATCTTCAAGTAAAAGAACAAGAAGGAGAAATTGATAAGGAGTTGAATGCCAGCAATCCAAAAGTTGAAGTAGACGAAGTGCATTTCACCAATGTAATGTACAATTTATTGGACAATGCAGTCAAATATAGTAACGGAAAGCCCGAAATAAAAGTTGAAACCCGGGATATAGACCATTCTGTTCTTGTTGCTGTTGAAGACAACGGTATGGGGATTAAGAAAAAAGATCAGAAAAAGATTTTTGATCAGTTTTACAGGGTGCCTACAGGTAACATACATGATGTGAAAGGGTTTGGTTTGGGTTTGAACTATGTTAAAAAAATGGTGGAAGAGCATAACGGCAGTATCAGATTAAATAGTGAGTATAAAAAAGGCAGTAGGTTCGAAATAATTATTCCAAATAATAAAGGTAAGAATGGAGAAAGAAACAATTAAGATTTTGCTTGCCGAAGACGATGAAAATTTAGGCAGGCTATTAAAAGAATATCTGAATGCCAAAGAATATGACACCCGTCTTTATCCGGACGGGGAGCGTGCTTTTGAAGCATTCAGGGAAGAAGATTTTGATCTGTGCATTATTGATATTATGATGCCTAAAATGGATGGTTTCACCTTGGCCAGGGAAATCCGAAAATTAAAAAATACCACTCCTTTTATTTTTCTCACTGCCAAAACGCTTCAGGATGATGTGCTTGAAGGATTCAGCTTAGGAGCAGATGATTATATCACCAAGCCCTTTAGTATGGAAGAATTGCTGTACCGGATTAAGGCGATCTTGCGCAGAACTTCACCTGAAGAGGAAAGCGAGAAAAACCGGGATATTTACCAGATCGGAAGATATCAGTTCGATGCCAATAAACAAGTACTTTCAATAGATGGAAAATCCCGGAAATTGACCACCAAGGAATCTGAGCTGCTTAGACTCTTGTGCAACAACAAAAACCGCATGCTTGACAGAAATTATGCCCTCCGTACCATCTGGGAGGACGATAGCTATTTTAATGCACGAAGTATGGATGTATATATTACCAAGCTCAGAAAATATCTGAAGGAGGATGAGTCTGTCCAGATTTTGAATGTGCACGGGAAGGGATATAAACTGATTACCTGATTTGGATAAGCCAAAATCAAACAGGATGCTTTCAAGGAATTTAATGTGTTTCCGTTTTGGCTTGTCCAAATTAAACAATAACAATTTTTAAATGTACGTTCTTAATTAAAAAGATGCTATAAGCCTTTGGGCTTTTTTAAAGATTTAATGCTGCCGGGTAGATCTCCGATTATTATGCTTTTGAGGCTCAGTTGAGACCTCCGACCAAAGCAAATAAAAAGAATTGAGACTACTACGACAGCATTTTTTTATGCATAGATTGATTATTTCCTTATATCCGACCTCCTTCTTTATTGTATAATGCCTTCATTGGACGGGTCGTGCCTGGAATGGTTATGATTGACCTTGTGCGCAGAAATATTGGCATAACAATAAAGACAAATGTGCGGGCAGGTGTTATACATTCCCACATCCTTACTGTAGATACACTTGCAGGCTGATCGTTGTCCCTTATCCTTAAGTGAGGGTGAGTTTTCAGGATATTCCGTGAATAATCTTGCCTGGTTTCCTTTTGGCAATTTTCCTGTATGGAGAAAATGTATCAAAACCCTGTCATTGTTGAATAGTCTTTTCATCAGCATGTCATCGATGCATTTATTGGGCCTGACACCATATGATTCCAGGTTTGCTTCCCCTGCACAATCAGCTATTTCAAGGTTCCACCTTCTGTTCAGTCTTTGAAGTTTTTCAGCCAGTTCAATTTTCTGTTGATAGCTGAATTCCGATTGAAGCAGATTTTCCTTGTCAAAGAGGGCGGATTCATTAAGAAGCTTTGAACGGACCTTTTTATAACGGAGGATCTGAACAAAGCTGATAACAAGTTTTTCAGTATATGAATGTAAAGTATTACCAATGTATTTGATTCTTGAAAGAAGTTGATCCACATTCATTCCGGGCGGGAGCATAAGCGGATCATATCTCCAGATTACCTTTTCCTTCCCGATTCTGCGTGAAAGCTCCTTAAAAGTGTTTATTCTTTCACTGAGCGGAGGTACATTGGGCTCCAGACCTTCACGTTCATAGTCGTTCAATGTGAATAGAAAATAATAGTTGATTCCTTTTTTGTCCAGAATATGCAAATAAGGGATAACCGGCAGCGGGTTTTTACTCCAGAAAACGATAACCCGTGTATTTTGAAATGATATGTATTGAGGTTTGCCGTTAAATGGATTGAACCATTTTAAATGGCCTTTTTTGAGCCGATTGAAAAACCACTTGCTGTAAAAAGCCGGGATGTCAGTTGACCGGCTGGCGGAAATGATAACCGGAGCTTTTGCATTAACTTTCTCTCCGTTATTTCTTTTTACTGTTGTTTCCGGCCATCCTTTGAAACCCATTTATTTTTTACTTTTCTTCAATATCCGATGCGGAAATAAAATACCCTGCCCGTATAACGAGCAGGGTATTTTAATGTTTTGTAAAAGACTTCCGGATTACTTATTTTCCTTGTGGCAGAACCACCAGTCATAGCAATCGTATTCTTCAAGACGCTTTTTGGCACTTTTCTTATCTGATGGGGGTGGCACAATCACCCTGTCTTTTATCAATTCATTATCAGGCCAGTTAGCCGGTACAGCGACACCTTTTTCGTCAGAAACCTGAAGGGCTTTGATAACTCTTACAATTTCGTCCATGTTTCTTCCGATTTCCTGTGGATAGTAAAGGATCAGCCTAATAACGCCTTTCGGATCAATAATAAATACAGCCCTTACCGTTTGGGATCCTTTGCCCGGATGGATCATCCCGATTTTCTTAGAAATATCTCCATTGGAATCGGCAATGATCGGAAAATTGATTTTTACATCAATGTTTTCCTCAATCCATTCATCCCATTTGATATGAGAGAATACCTGATCGATGGACAAACCGAGGAGCTCGGTATTGAGCTGGTCAAATTGATCCTTTCTCTTTGCAAAGGCTACGAATTCTGTTGTACAAACAGGAGTAAAGTCTGCCGGGTGACTGAAAAGTACAAGCCACTTGCCTTTGTAATCATTGGGAAGGTTAATCTTACCTTCCGTTGTTTGTACGGTCATTTCGGGGAATTTATCCCCAATCAGTGGAAAACTGCTTGTTGCTTCTTTTTGTTCCATAATCATTGTGTTTTTAAAAATTAATAATTTGATTTATTAGGTGTTCAAAGCTGAATACATCCGAATGGGTTTTTCAACTCCCTGTTTATTCTTTGTTTTATCTATAATTATATTGTTGTTCCTGCATAGCTTTTAACTTTTAGGCCCTACACTCACTTTATTTTCACTTCATTCGATTCTCCTATGATGTTTAGCTTAATATCTTCTACTTTGAAATTTTTTATTTTTTTCTTATTTAGATGATTAATTATTAATTGATTTAGTTCATCATCATAATAATCATAAATGTTACCTGTTTTTTGGTCGTATAAATGATGATGTTTTTCAATTATGGGATCGTAGCGCATGATATCGTTTTCTGTTTTAACTTTAGTGATTAAACCTTTCTCCCCAAATGCTTCCAGCGTTTTATAAACCGTCCCTAGGGATATCGACGGGTTTGTTTTGCTTACGTACTCTTTAATCATGTCAGCAGTAGGATGATCATTGATATTCAACAAAGCTTCATACACTGCCATCCTTTGTGGGGTAATCTTCAATCCGCTTTCTGCCAGCTTATCCCTTATGTTTTCTATTTGACTCATAACTCACCTCAATTGATAATAATTCTTAATTGAAAATCTTTACTATTTTAGGACAATTATTATTTGATAATGTTCACGGGTTGATATTATTTTTTTAAGATATTTTGTTTATCCTGAAGAAGTGGTTGATAAGAAGCTTTATTACCCCGGCCACGAAGCATTTTACAAGTAACATTCAGTCAATGGCAATGGTTTGTTTAACGGCATCTGTAAAGCCACATTGTTCGTTGCTTCGACAGGTAGGATAAAATTTTTTAAGATCTTCAGGGGCGTTATCTACGACATAGCTCCATGCGGTGAAGTTCAGCAGGTCAAGGTCATTGTAATCATTTCCGATGCCAAGCGTTTTGGAGGGATCTACTTCGGTGTAACGGCATAACCACTCCACCCCATGTCCTTTGGAAACACCCTCCGGGAAAACTTCGATCCATATGGAAACTCCGTCTAGCGGACTGGTGGCCCGGATGATTTTTACTCCCTGAATTTCTTGATCTAAAAGGTCGTGCAGGTCGGCCTTTTTATTGGTGATGGCTATGATCTGGCAGGAATGCTGGTAAGTTTCGGTATTTGGATACAATGGCTCTGCAAAATCTTTGTAAAGCTGGAACCTTCTTTCAAAGTCAGGATTATAGGTATTGCTCCTATAATAGACGAATTTATGATTTTCCGGTATCAATTCATGAATCATAAAATTAATTCCGGAATTTATGAGTATAAGGGCAATATCTTCCACTTTTTCTTTCGGAAGGTAGTTAGAATGGATCAATCTTTTAGTTTTCCAATCATAGATTCCTGCTCCTGAGGAAAAGATCAGATAATCAATAGGAAAGTTGGGTTTAAGCCGATTGAGGGCAGAATAGAGATTTCTGCCGGTGGCCACCACGCGGACAATGTTTTGGTTTGCCAGTTTCTTAAGTGTATTCAGATCCTCCCGGGCAGTCTCCTGTTGATCGTTGAAAAGGGTGCCATCCAGATCAGTGATTGCCATTTGAATATCAGAATTGCTCATCTTGTTGGGATTAGAATATTTCGTAACTGCTGGTCTGTACAGGAGCAACAAGGGTATCCAGTATTCTTTCCAGCAAAATTCCCTGGTCGGTATTGTAGTCATAGCCAAATGTTGCACGAACTCCCATTGAAGTGAACCTTACAGCCCGGTCCAATGCAATGGGCAGGCTGTCTCCCTGCAGTAATGAACCTGTGACCACACTGGCAAAGGCATCACCAGTACCGGGATAATTGGCAGGTAAGTAGTTCACTGATACTTTCCAGAAGCGTTGATCTTTTTTGTTATAAGCAATCACCGAGGTGATGTTCTTTTGTCTGGATTCAGGAACACTTGTTACAATTACAATTTGCGGACCTTTTTCTGATAATTCAAGGATCCAGTCCTTGATTTGATTGTTTGTGACACGGCTGGGGAATTTTTTATTTAGCAGTAAAGCGGCTTCTGTCAGATTGGGAGTGATTACATTGGCTTTCTCTATTAAAGAGCGCATTTCTTTTACATGATTCTGGCTCAATGGTGTATAAATTTTTCCGTCATCTCCCATTACCGGATCAATGACCACCAGTTGCTCCTCTCTATGAAATGTATCGATAAAGTGCTTTACGATCTCTATTTGTCTGTGTGAGCCTAAAAAACCACTGTATATGGCGCTAAACTCCAGGTCCAGCTTCTTCCAGTGCTCTATTACCGGGGGCATATGTTCAGTCAGATCCACAAAATAAAATTCCGAATATTTGCTGTGTGTGGATAATACTGCAGTAGGAAGCGGACATACCTGGATGCCCATTCGTGAGAGAATGGGTATTATTACTGTAAGGGATGCCCTGCCGAAACCTGACAAATCATGTATGGCGGCTACTTTTTCTACGGGTATATGCATATGATTTTCTGTTAATGATATAAAATTTTCATATTAAGCTTTTTCTTTATTTTTCATGCCTGGAATTAGATGAATTGATCGCTTTATACGCTTCCCTGCTGATCTTTGCGAAGTATGCTTCCAACTCATTGTTTACTCCTTTGGCTCCTTCAATTACTTTTGTTGCCCATTCGATGTACGAATTTTTTCTCTCTCTTGTCCATCCAACGGGAGGGGCTTCCTTTAAGTCAGTAATGTTGCAGATTTTATCGGCAATTTTAATCTTTTTGGCTTCCTGGCTTAGGTGGGGTGTATCCTGAATTTGTTTTTGTTTTCTTTCCTGAAAGGGTAATTGCTTGTTATCCGTAACTTCCCATATGATGCTCAATACTTTATTTCCGAATTTTCGACCAATAATTTTTTCTAGTTGCTGTATTTCCCGATCTTCCCTTGCAGTATCCTCTATCACATCATGCAGAGCAGCAGCCGATAAAAGGTCGGAGTCATGTTCATGAAAATCAAGCAGCAAAGAGACCACCTTTATGGGATGGTTGATATAAGGAGTTTTTTCGTTTCCTTTCCTTGTTTGTCCGCTATGACGTAGGGCTGCAAATTCAATCGCCCTGATAACCAAATCTTTTACATAGATCATTGTTATACTGGTTTAAGCAATGAAATTACTAAATATAATAGCTGTTTTAGAAAAATAAACAGCCAAATCGGGAAAAATGTTATAAAGGTGAGATCAAATGAATGTTGAGTTTATTAATAAACAGGCTGATAATGATATAGACAGCAAGTCGAAAATCACAGGATTAAAAAAGTTGAATTTTTTCCGGGTTTTAGTTGTGTATTAAAAAAACTACTCTATATTTGCACTCCGCAATAATGGGAGTTCTTTTTAGAGAGGGATTGATAAAGAAAGACAAAAAAATTGTAACGAGGATTTTGAAAATCGCAAAAACAATTTATATCTTTGCAGTCCGTTTTCTGGAAAGAACATTCAAGATACAAATAAGTTCTTTGAAATTTTGAGGTAATGAGTCGAACGTGATGTCGACAGTCAGGGTCAAGATATACAAAGTTTAAATACAACGAAGAGTTTGATCCTGGCTCAGGATGAACGCTAGCGGCAGGCTTAACACATGCAAGTCGAGGGGTAACAGATCTCTTCGGAGGTGCTGA
>JAGXLC010000052.1:0-3182 GCA_018334875.1 Bacteroidales bacterium
AAAGAAATAATATAAACCTTTAAACAATTGATGAATTATGGCAACTGAAAACACATCCAACAACACCGGAAAAGAAGAAAAAAACAACACATCCGGAGAACAGCAGGAAAAGACCAGTGCACAGCAGGAGGAGCAAAAGTCTCAATCTGCCTCTTCAACAAAGAAAGAATCGCAAGAGGAATCAAAAACTACTAAAACCGGAAAAAAGACTGAATCCTCAGCAAAAACAACAACCGGAAGCAAAAAAAGTAGTGGTTCAAAATCTACGGGTAAAACCAAAAGCAAAACCTCTGAAAAAAGTAAAAAAGAAGAGGAAAGCAAAGAAAAATCTGAAAGTCCCGACTTTTGGAAGGAAGCAAGTGAGAATATTTCCGAAGGTACCCGAGTGATTAATGAAGAAGCAAAAGCAATAGGAGAAAAGTTATCTACCTATTCGGAAAAAATCTTTGGCACGATAAAGAAGACATCTTCGGAGGCTTACAGAACAGGGGCAGAATTAACCCGTAATGCAGTTAACAGGGCACAAACCCTGGCTGAAAAATACAGGGACATGTATGAAATGAGAAATCTGAACAATGAAAAGAAAAAGTTGGGTTCCCAGTTGGGCGTTAAGCTGTATTTGGCAATGAAGAACAATGCCAATGCTATACCGGACGATTTCACCAGTGATGAAGAAGTAAAGTCCCTTTTAGAACAGATAGAGGAAGTAGATAAGAAAATTATTGATCTTTCCAAAGAAATAGAAAATAACCAGTAGTAATATGAAAAAATTTAAAACTTTTAAAACAATAATCAGCTATTTCCTAATAATATGGATAGTGATATGGGCATATCTTGCTGCATTCAACTGGGAAGTATTTGCAGTGGCTCTTAATATAAACCTTGGATTTGCTGTCATTACAGGGTATCCATTTCTTTTCTATTTTATTGTTGGAATTATCCTTTTTATTGCGCTTCGTTACATTGCTCAATATTTAAGTGAACGACAAAGATCATACGAGAGGCATCTGGAACACAAAATAGCCATGCAAGGGAAAGATATCGAGATACTTCAGTTAAAAGAGGTCTTATTTAATATGCAAACGAAAGAATATAACCAGAATGCCGAATCCATGAAATCCCTGAATGAAAAATTGAATAGAATTGCTGGACAAATGCAAACAACTAAACAGGAATCTCCTGAAAAGGAAGAAGAGGAGAAAAAAGATAAAAAACCGGATACAGATGAATAGAATCTGAATGGATTAATCAGTAAACTTCATCTGAAATGTTTTTCCCCTAAGGGTTGATTGGTAAAGCAGCTATTTTCGGGATTTGTTGCGAACCTGGCTGTAAGTCGATGATAGTCATATAGATTACCAGAGATTTACAGCCTTTTCTTTCCATAAAGTCCTCCATGGCCCTCCGTGATTTCCTTTGTGTTTTCCGTTGCTAATATTAATGTTTGAACCACGGAGTTTCACGGAGAATAAATATGCAGTAACAGAGAGGTAATAAAAAAGCATTTCGAAGGTCTTTTTTGACTTTATCGAAATACAATTAAACAGGTATATGTAATTTATCACACATAAGAGTTAATAATCTGTTGATAACTTCCTGTCATTTGACTTCCTGTTAAACAAGATAATTTGTTTCTTTATATCCAGAATACCAATAATACTATATATAATATCGGTGTTGACATCCAGAATATCAAAAATATTATCTAGAGTATCGTTGCCGATATCTCGTATATCAAAATTGATATAATAAGACATGGGCGTTGATCTCTGGGATATCAAATTTGATATTTAAAATATTGAAACCGATATCCGGGATAGCAATACCGATATAAAAAACATACAGAACGATATCCGGGATAGCAAAATTGATATTCAATATATTTTTCAATATAATATAAACAGAAAAATATCAGTAACTGTGATAGAGTTTACTAAACGGTGATTAATATTCCTTCAAAACGAAATCTTTCGGGTTCATAACCGAAATGTTCTCGCCAGATTGGGTTAAGACCAGCAACCCGTTTTTCTCTGCCAGATCATAACTGTCGGTGGGAACGCTCATGGCGGCAACGGCTCCAATGAGTTTTTTATCGGCATATTCCGGGAATAAGGGTTTAAAAGCCGGAAGCTTGCGATTAAGAAAATCCTCCACATCATCCGGATGGAGCTTGTATTTGACTTCAATAACAATCATATAATCCCCGTTGTAAAGCACAATATCAAATTCTCCCTGCAATTTCCTGGTTTTCTTCTTCAGGCGGGCGAGCTGATCATACGAAATACCAAAAAGGGAATCCCACGTTTCCAAACCTCTCCGAAAGAACTCTTCTGCAACATCCCTGCTATTACTGGAGACTCCTCCATAAAGCCTGGCCAGTTTGTCGATTCTACGGTCTGTTTCCTTGGATTGCTCCCTGACCTCTTGAAATTGCCTCCTTGTTTCCTGGAATTGTTCTCTTGTTTCCTGGAATTGTTCTCTTGATTCCTGAAATTGCCTCCTTGATTCCTCTAATTGTTTCCTTGTTTCTTGAAACATCTTATCCGTCTCCTGAAACATTTGCCAAACCTTCTCGAAAGTCAACGGCTGCCCGTAATCCGACAAAGGTTCGTTTGTATCGTTGTCCCCATCTTTTGACATCAGAAATAAGTTTCTAAATATAACGTTTAATTGTTTTCACAGAGTACATCTAAAATCAAAGATACTCCATAAGTAAATATTTTCCTTCATGATCATTTGTGAATTCGTGGCCCTCTTATTCAATGATTTATCTACAGAAAATCCAGCTCATCCGGGGGCGCCTTCCTTTTCTCTTCTATCTCTATATCATCCGGATCAGGGTCCCGGTTAAAAGCATTCTTCCTTAGTTCCAGGTAGGTTTTATATACGGTTTCATTGCCATTTTCCTCTACAATAAAGAACGGGGTGATGTCCATATTGTATTTTTCTGCCAGCTTAAAACCTTCCGAACCAGGCTCCCGCACATCTGCATAAGCTAGGTGACTGATCTTGTCCATCTCACCATGAGCATTCAACCTTTCGGTGACTTCACGGCATTTTTTGCATTCGTTGCCGTCCTCCAAAATCTTCTTTACCATAGTAATTTTCATATTGAAAAAATTTGCGGTTATACAATGGCTCAGGAATTATAGTTTTGTAAAGATAAATAAATTAAATTTCCT
>JAGXLC010000052.1:3227-20684 GCA_018334875.1 Bacteroidales bacterium
AATTCCATTGAACTTAATCCAGTCCGATTTTATAATCAATTTCCTTCATGGCATTTAGTGACAATTCAATAAACTCATCCAACGGTATCCCGATTTTTTCGCATTCACGGATCGTATCGCGGTTTACTGAAGCTGCAAAGGCTTTTTCCTTCATGCGTTTTTTGATCGATTTGGGTTTGACGCTTTTAATCTTCTTATCGGGATAAACCAGGGTGGTGGCATAAATCAATCCCGTGATGGTTTCTCCGGCGGCCAGGGCATGCTGGAATTCAGTAGTGCGATCCTCTCCGGCGGCTTCTTCATTATGCATCTTAATGGCATCCAGTGCATCTTCCTCAAAGCCCTGTTCCCTCAGAATGGGTATAGCTTCCAATGCATGTCTTGCAGGATCTTTATCGGTCATTTCCGCATCAATATCATGCAAAAGCCCCGTAACGGCCCATTTCTCCTCATCGCGACCCAGCCTTTTTGCCAGTGCTCTCATTACGGCCCCTGAAGCATAGCAATGATATAACATCTTTTCGTCGGTAATATATTGCTTCAACAATGATTCTGCTTGTTTGAAATCCATAAACTATTAGTTTTTAGGTTCAACATATTCCTGCAAATATAAAGAATTATGTGGCGTAAAAAAAATCTTGCTGAAAACAGGGAGCTTGTCACTCTACCCGAAGCACCAATCCTTTCAGGTATTCTCCTTCGGGATGATACACACTCACCGGATGGTCGGCAGGCTGACTCAGTTGATGAAGTATCCTTACCCTTCGACCCGTATTGGCTGAGGCAGTAAAGACTGTTTTTCGGAATTCCTCCCGGCTCACTACCTGGGAACAGGAAAAAGTAAAGATAAGACCTCCGGGCTGCACTTTTTCCAGGGCAAGCCGGTTTAGTTTCTTATAACCCTGCAGGGCATTGGGCAATACCTTATGATGCTTTGCAAAGGCCGGCGGGTCAAGGATGATGATATCAAATTGCTCTTCCGTATTCCTCAGGTAGTTAAAAGCCTCCTTCGCTAATGCATAATGGTCTGTATGATTATGAAAGTTCAGCTTCATGTTCTTTTCCGCCAACTCCGTGGCTCCCGATGAACTGTCTACCGAAACAACACGCTTACATCCCCCGGCAGCAGCATATACGGAAAACCCGCCGGTATACCCGAACAGATTCAACACCCGTGCATTTTGGGCATAATTTTTCAGCAAGCGTCTGTGCTCTCTCTGGTCGATAAAAAACCCGGTTTTCTGACCTTCTTCCCAGTTCACATAAAAATGCATACCATTTTCTTTTACCAACTGATCAGCCGGATTACCAAAAATGTACCGGTTTACTTTTTCTACAGAAGCATTATAAGGCAAACTGGAGCTGCTCTTATCGTAAACGGCAAGCAGGGAATTCCCAAGCAGATCTTTTAGTATTTCGGCAAAAAGCTCCTTATTTCTGTACATCCCCACCGAATGGGCCTGCATAACAGCCACCCCGTTGTAATAATCAATAATAAGACCGGGGAAACCATCCCCTTCAGCATTTACCAACCGGAATACGTTGGTTTCTTCATTACCGATGTAACCCAATTGCTTTCTAAGACCCATTGCTCCGGAAAGTTTTTCTCTCCAAAAAGCTTCATCGATGGGTCTGTTTTCAAAAGATATGATTCTTACAGCTATAGTGGCAGGCTGATAATGGCCAAGCCCCAGGAATTCCTCCTTATTATTGAA
Source organism: Bacteroidales bacterium (assembly GCA_018334875.1). Taxonomy (NCBI): domain Bacteria; kingdom Pseudomonadati; phylum Bacteroidota; class Bacteroidia; order Bacteroidales; species Bacteroidales bacterium. Next base: position 4,943 of record JAGXLC010000052.1, read on the forward strand.
TACCTGCACCACATCTCCCTCCCTGAAATTACCCAGGGTTTTCTTGATAGCCCCTGAAAAAATCCAGGGATGATAACGTTTTACAGATTGATCTTTCCCCGACTTTAATATAACCTGGCCATAATCCATATTCAGCTTTTATAACCTTTCATTACCCGGTAAAGTTCATAACACACCCATGCATCCGTAGCTGCATATGTGAGCTGTTTTGGAGTCAGTATCTGTCTTTCCCAGTTGGATAGCCGCTGGGAACGTGATTTTGACACCCGGAAATTCAGAAAAATTGCTGCCAGTTTCTTAAGACCATTGTTCTGAATAGAAAGGTCTTTGGCCAGGTCCTGTAAATCAACAAAGGAAGCCGATGTAAAATCACCGAACCGTTTTAATCCGCTCAAATCATCCTTCAGTGCCAACCCGATCTTCAATATGGAATCGTCTTCAAAAAGGCGTTTAAGTGCTCCGGGAAGACCAATGTAATTTATACGGAATAAAAAAGCCTCATCTGAAGTGGCCAATTGTAAGAGCGCTATATCATTATTCGGCCCCTTCTTAAATGAAGGCCGGGTTTCAGTATCAAATCCAAGAATTTTTTTATCCTTCAGCAAAGGAAGTGCTATATCCACTTTCTTTAAGGTGTCTATCAGATAAATTTCCCCGTTGAATTCTTTAGCGGGCAATTGCTTAATCTCCTCTTCCGTAATGGACGACTGATACTTCATCCTTTAATAATTTTCCGTTCTCATTTTATGGTTTATATTCTTACTGATCCCGCTTTTTATATTGTTCCTGTTTCTTTTTAAAAAGCCAGTTATCCCTCTCCTGCTCTTCGGAGTCCTGCTCCTCCCCTTGTTCTTCACTCTCCTCTTCCATATCTTCGCCGCTAAAATAGATGCGGTGCAATATTCGTAAAGCATTCAACACTTTATGTCCCCAATATTCTTCAAAATTCATCTGACACTCCCATAATGCGTCTGTCATAACCTCCTCATTTCCCATACTGTAAAGGGTAATAAAGTCTTTCATATCCTGATATAAATCGGCAAAATTATCTCCCAGGCTGGCAACACTTACCTCTTCCTCTTCTTTAGCCACTGGATCAAATATGTCGAGATAATCGTTGTGGTAACCCAGTTTCGTGCTTACCTTTTGATATATTGTATTCCAATCGTTTTCTGTTACATATTTCTCATTGACGGCATCTGTCACATTTTCCAATGCAGGCATCTGCATCATTCGTGTATAAATCTCTGATAACAGAAAAAGGGCTTTCCTGATAAAATCCCTTTTACTGAAATTTCCTGTATTTTCCACGAAAGTACAATACTCAGCAGCCCGTGTAACAAATTCTGTAACCTGCTCATTATGCAGGATTTTATTTTCAGCATCCTCATTCATAGATTCCTTTTAAAGGGACAAAGGTAAAAAAATCTACTTTACCTTGCCTTCGGAAAAGTATCAAAAAAAATTATCGACTACGCAACCTAATTAAAAATCAAATCATCTATATAATAGTATCAAAATCTTGAATCACCTCCTTTAGCATCGGCTCCAGGCAGGAATGAAGATCCTCAGCTTTTTCCTGCCTGGTTTCTTTTTCCGGCCCATTTCAATTCTCCATGATCTGTAGTAAGCAGATTTTTGTTATCCAGAAGCCAGTCAATAACTTTGATCACTTTATCTTCCGGATGATCTATACGATCCACCAATTGCTCGGAAGTCAAATTCTCATGCTGGAGATGATCTTTGATTTCATTGAATATGGCATTAAATTCAATATCATTCAATTCCAGTTCATTTCTGCTGGCACACACATCACACTGGCCGCAACGATAAGCGTCCATTTCCCCGAAATATTCCAAAAGTAGGCGGCTTCTGCACTTGGTAGTGTTGGAAGCATAATGGATCATTTGATGAAGTTTACTTATGTATAACGATTTTCTTTCCCTGTATTTTTCTCTGGAAATATGAATATTACGTTTATCAAGCCTTTCTTCTGTATATACCACCATAGGGGATTTCTTATAGGGAATATAATCAAGGATCTTAAATTTTTTAAGTTGCTGGAGATATCTGTAAACAACCTCCACACGGGAATTAGCCCTGCGGGCAAGATAACGTTCATCAATATTGACGTAATCTGTAAAAACACCAGTATAGGAACGAAGCAGAAGTTTAATGAAAGTATCATATTCAGCCCGGGAAAGCTGAAAATTATAAAGGTTATCCCGGTTTACCCAAAAATGAATCTTGGACCGGTTGGACAGTTCATCCGTCAGTTCTATATATCCTTCTTTCTGCAAAAAATCAAGGCTGTTATAAATGGTAACATAGCTAAAATGATAGGTTGAGGCAAAGTCAGAAACATTAAAATCAAAAGCCTGATTTTTTCCTCCTTCGATGGGAATTTGAAAGTAATTTCCCAGTGCTTCATAAACCGCTTTAATCTGACTGATTTCGGGGAAATTATTCTTTATCCGCTGCTCAGCCTTCACACGGTCTGTGTCATTATACAACAGCACGGCATAAGCTCTTTTTCCGTCGCGGCCGGCTCTCCCGGCTTCCTGGAAATACGATTCAATATTATCGGGAACATCATAATGGATTACAAACCTGACATCCGGCTTATCTATTCCCATGCCAAAAGCATTAGTAGACACCATGACCAGATTCCTGCCTTCCTGCCAGTCTTCCTGTTTGCGGGCTCTTTCATCATGTTCCAGACCCGCATGATAATAATCGGCCGAAATATTATTTTTCTGCAGCAATTCAGCGATTTCCCGTGTTCTTTTCCTGCTTCTTGTATAAATAATTCCGGATCTTCTTCTGAGTTTCGAAAGGGTTTTCAGAAGATACTTCTGTTTGTTTTCCACTTCTCTCACCAGATAAACCAGGTTCTTCCGCTCAAAACTTTTCCAAAGTACATTCCGGGTCCCGAAATCAAGCCTTTTCTGTATATCCTCGATCACATCGGGTGTTGCTGTAGCTGTAAGGGCCAGGAAGGGAGCATTAACAGAAAGATACTCCCTCAGTTTCACTATTTTCAAATAGGAAGGACGAAAATCATACCCCCACTGTGAGATACAATGGGCCTCATCAACGGTCACCAGATTCACATTCATCTTCTGTACCCGGGCTTTAAATATCTCTGTCTCGATTCTTTCGGGGGAAATGTACAGAAACTTATAGTTCCCAAAAATACAGTTATCAAGAGCCACATCAATCTCCTGTTTTTTCATGCCCGAATGAATCGCCATAGCTTTTATCCCCAGGCTTCTGAGTTTCTCCACCTGATCTTTCATCAGAGCAATTAAGGGAGTAATCACCAGGCAAATGCCTTCCTGAGCAAGAGAAGGTACCTGAAAAGTAATGGATTTTCCACCCCCTGTAGGCATCAGCGCCAGGGTATCTTTCCGGTCCTCCACTACAGAGCGGACAATATCTTCCTGCAGGGGTCTGAATTCCGAATAACCCCAGTATTTTAGCAGTATTTGCTTATATAATTCCAAGTGATTTATCAGTTCTATAATCCTTACATGCAAAATAATGAAAAAACCAAAATAAAAAATCTAAAAAAGCGTATTACATTCAAAAGTTCGTTAAAAATAATTAAAAACAATATAAAATGCTTTTAATCGAAGATACAGGCGTTCACATTTTAAACGGTTGATCCTTTTTGTTTGCTTACTTTTTTGTAATTTAGCGCAATTTTATATCAACCCAAAAATCGATTTCAAATGGCTTTTAATGAAGAAAAAATTCAGGCTGAAGGATATACTTTCGATGATGTATTGCTGATTCCGCAATACTCGGAAGTATTACCCCACGAAGTTGATTTATCAACAAAATTCTCAAGAAATATACAGCTCAATATACCTATTATTTCTGCGGCTATGGATACCGTTACGGAAGCGGGGCTTGCTATTGCCATGGCCCGGCTCGGTGGCATCGGGGTTATACATAAAAACATGAGCATTTCTGAACAGGCTAAACATGTTAAGACAGCCAAGAGAGCCGAAAACGGAATGATCTATGATCCGATTACAATCAGGAAAAACAGCACCATAGGGGATGCTTTGAGCATCATGAAAGATTATAAGATCGGGGGGATTCCTGTAGTAGATGACGGAGGAATTCTTATAGGCATTGTAACCAACAGGGATCTGAGGTTCGAAGAAGATCTCAATCGCCCTGTAGATGAAGTAATGACCAAAAACAAGATCGTTACTACATCACAATCAATTGACCTGCACGAAGCTACCGAAATACTCAAAAACTACAGGATCGAAAAGCTTCCTGTTATTGATGACGGGAACAAACTTGTGGGACTGCTCACTTATAAAGACATCACCAAAGCCAAAGACAACCCCAATGCCTGTAAAGATGAAAAAGGCAGATTAAGAGTGGCAGGTGCTGTTGGGGCCACCCATGATGCACTGGATCGTGCAGAAGCCCTGATCAAAGAAAACGTGGATGCATTAGTAATTGATACGGCCCACGCCCACTCCAGGGGTGTGTTTCAGACTTTAAAGAAAATCAAACACGCTTATCCCGACATGGAAGTAATCGTGGGTAATATAGGCACCGCAGAAGCAGCAAGAGATCTGCTCAAAGCCGGGGCAGATGCCTTGAAAGTAGGAATCGGGCCGGGGTCAATCTGTACTACCCGCGTAGTAGCAGGTGTCGGACTGCCCCAAATATCGGCCATTTTTGATGTGGCAAAGGAAGCTGCTCCTATGGGAGTACCCATCATTGCCGATGGTGGTTTAAGGTATTCCGGAGATCTGGTCAAAGCGTTAGCTGCCGGTGCCGATTCAATAATGGCAGGATCCCTGTTTGCCGGGGTTGAAGAGTCACCTGGAGAGACAATCATATACCAAGGACGAAAATTTAAAACTTATCGGGGAATGGGATCGGTTGAAGCCATGCAGGAAGGTTCAAAAGACAGATATTTTCAGAATCTGGAAGAAGATGTCAGAAAACTGGTGCCCGAAGGCATAACGGGCAGAGTGCCCTATAAAGGTAATCTCTCAGAGGTTGTTTATCAATTGATAGGGGGCCTGAAGGCAGGTATGGGATACTGCGGATCACCAAATATACAGCAATTAAAAGAAGCCAGATTCGTTAAAATAACCAGTCCCGGTATGATTGAAAGTCATCCCCACGACGTATCCATTACCAGAGAAGCACCCAACTACAGTCGCTGGGAATGATATTGGCTTCGGTTTATAAACGGAAGAACCATTGGGAACGGGATTTGTAAAAAATGAATTGATTGATGAAATAACTCAAAGCCCAAAAAAATCAATTGAAAATCATTGTCCTTATGAAGAAATTCACCACACTGCTTATTATCTTCATTATTCCTCTCCATACACTTCTTTTGGCTCAGGATGATAAGGTCCTTCTGACCATCGACGGACATAAAATAACTTCTGAAGAGTTTCTCAGTATCTATAAAAAAAATCAGCAAAATCTTAAATCAGGAGAGAAGACCGATCTAGAAGATTACTTAGACCTTTTTATAAATTTCAAACTAAAAGTGATTGAAGCTCAGAACATGGGCCTGGACACACACGCTTCTTTCAGAAAAGAATTGGAAAATTACCGAAAGGAACTGGCCAGACCCTATCTGAGAGACGATGAAACAATGAATGAGTTTCTGCGTGAAGCATACGAACGAAGCAAGCAAGAGATTAAAGCAAGTCAAATATTGATCAAATTCCCCACCCCTGCCTCCTATCAGGATACACTTCATGCTTATGAAAAGGCCAGGGATATCAGAAAAAGAATCATAAAAAAAGATGAAACCTTTTCCCAGGTTGCCCGGGCTACATCGGATGACCCTACCGTTAAAAGCAACGGAGGAGATCTGGGATATTTTACTGCCCTGCAAATGTTGTATCCTTTTGAAAATGCAGCCTACAATATGGAAGTTAACGAAATATCCTTCCCGGTAAAAACAAGGAACGGTTATCACCTCATCAAAAAGAATGACCATCGAAAAGCCAGGGGAAAAGTCAAAGTGGCACACATCATGCTTCTTGCTCCCAATTCCATGCCCAAAGAAAAGAGACAGGAAAAAAAAGAGAAAATAAACGAAATCTATCATCGGATCAAGAAAGGAGCAGATTTTGAGAAACTAGCCAGGAAATTATCGGAAGATAAAAACTCGGCACAAAATGGTGGCGAACTGCCCTGGTTCGGAGTAGGAAAGATGGTGCCCGAATTTGAAAAAACAGCTTTTTCACTGGATGACAAGGGAGAAATTTCCAAACCTTTTAAAACCTCTGTAGGATGGCATATTATCAAACTTATCGACAAAAAAACACTGGGCTCATTTGAAAAGGAAAAAGAACAACTTCAAAGAACACTGGAGAAAACCCCACGTTTTCAAATCGCCCAGGATGCTTTAATTGCAGGCTTAAAAAAAGAATATCATTTTGTCGAACGCATGTCAAACTTCCGAAAGCTTTATCGTTTTATAAAGCAACCCGAAGAGAAAGACAGCATCGCCTGGGATCAGCTTAATGCATACCCCGGAAATGACAGTCTTATTGTTATCCGGGATAAATTGTTCCATACAGGCGATTTTATAGAATACCTGGATACGCCTCCCTATAATTTTAAAAAACGGTTTGAGGGACAATTTCTTCTTGATAAAGCTTATGAGCGTTTCCGGAAGGATATGATCCTCGATTATGAAGAGAAACGCCTGCCTGAAAAATACCCTGAATACAAATACCTCCTGAAGGAATACCATGATGGCATTTTGTTGTTTGAAATCATGGACCGGAAAGTATGGTCTAAGGCTGCAGAGGATACAGCCGGTTTAAAGAGATATTACGAAAACCACAAAAACAAATATATGTGGGAAGAACGGTTTAAGGGGAAAATCTATATATGTGACAACCAAAAAACATTGGAAAAAGTAAAGAGACTGAAAAAAGGCGGTTTTTTAAATTTGTTCAGAAAAAAACATTCCGATAAGGAAATTTTAGAAAAAATAAACAAGAAGGAAAAGAAGTTAGAAATTAAGGAAGGTTTGTTCCACAAAGGCGAGAATCCCATCATTGATCGCTATGCATGGGATATAGAAAAAAAGAATGAATCAGAGAAAAGGGCATACCTGGTTGAGGGAGAAATTGTGCCGCCGGAACCAAAAAAGCTTGAAAACATAAGAGGAACAATATTGGGTGATTATCAGAATCATGTAGAAGAGCAGTGGATACAAGAACTAAAGGATAAATATACCATACAAATTAACCAGGAACTGTTGAATGAAATCAGAAACCAATAAAAGGGGTATGAATCAAATGAAATTTACCGGAATGTTGTTTTTACTGGTATTTGTTGTTGCAGGATGTCAGGAGCAAAACGATAAGGACAAAAAGCCAATAGCCAGAATTCATGATAAATACCTTTATCTTTCCGAACTGAAAAATGTGATTCCGGAGAACAAATCAGAAGAGGACAGTGCACTTATAGCGAAAAACTATATCGACAAGTGGATCAAAAAGCAACTCCTGCTGAAAAATGCGGAAAGAAATCTCCCCAAAGAACAAAAAGACATTACCAAACAAATAGAAGAATACCGGGCCTCCCTTCTAATTTACAGATACCAGCAGGAACTGATCGATCAAAAGCTGGATACAGTAATTCCCAATGAGGAGATTAAAAATTATTATAATGACAACGCATCCAATTTCGTTTTAGACAAAAACCTGGCCAAAATTTTGTATATCAAACTTCCCCTCAATTCACCCAATATCGAAAACGTAAGGAGATGGTACAGATCCAATGACGAGGAAGACCTGGAGGAGCTTGAAGATTACTGTTATCAGTATGCGGATAAATTTGATGATTTTGACAACCAATGGATCGATTTTGACAGTTTTCTCAAAAATTTGCCATTGGAAATAAGTCAGCCACAACGTTTTTTTAGGAACAACAGATATATTGAAGAGCGGGAGGGCAACGCACTCCATTTTATCCGGATCAACGATTACACCCTAAGGGGAAATCAAGCTCCAATGGACTATGTAAGAGATAAAATTAAAAACATCATCATTAATAAACGCAAACATCAACTGTTAAAAAGCCTGGAAAATGATATTTACAATCAGGCGTTAAACCACAATGAATTTGTCATCTATTAAAAAAATGAATAAATCTATGAAGTTAAACTTGAAAAAAATATTTATTACAACAGGATTGTTATTAACCATCATACCGGCAACATGGGCACAAAATCCAAAATTAATCGATCAGGTGGTAGCTGTTGTAGGAGACAAAACCATTCTGCAATCGGATATCGAAAGCCAGCTCATGCAAATGAGGGCTCAGGGAATGAGCTCGTCAAACCTACGCTGCAATTTGTTGGACGAGCTTATTTCTCAAAAATTACTCTTAATACAGGCCGAAAAAGATAGTATAGAAGTCAGCGATAATCAGGTAGAACAGCAACTTGACATGAGGCTGCGTTACTTTATAAGGCAGATCGGCTCCAGGGAAAAGCTTGAAGACTATTACAACAAAAGCATACCAGAGATCAGGGCGGATTTCAGGGATCTTCTGAGTGAACAGCTTCGCACTCAAAAAATGAGACAGGAGCTCATTCAAAATGTCAGGGTTTCTCCGGCAGAAGTGGAAGAATATTACAATAATTTGCCGGAAGACAGCATTCCCACGGTTAATCAAAAAGTACAAATTGCCCAGGTAGTGAAATACCCCCCTGAGTCTGAAGAAGCCGAAAAACAGGCACGCCAGAGATTATTGGAGTTAAGAAAAAGAATACAGGAGGGGGAAAAATTTTCAACTCTTGCTGTTCTTTATTCAGAAGACCGGGGCACCTCCGGCAAAGGTGGAGAACTGGGTTACCGGACAGCGGATGAGCTGGACCCTGCATTCGCCGATGCGGCTTTCAGCTTGCAGGAAGGTGAAATGAGCGGAATCGTTGAATCTTCATATGGATATCATTTGATCAAATTAATTGATCGCCGGGATGATGAGATAAATGTCCGCCATATACTGATCAAACCTGATATTGGCCCGGAACAGAGGCAACAAGTAATGACCCGGCTGGATAGTATTGCAACGGAAATCAGAAAAGGAAACATTGCTTTTGAGCAAGCCGCAATTGAATTTTCTGACGACAAACAGTATAAAAGAAACGGGGGACTACTTGTCAATCCCCAGAATGCAAGCAATGAATTTGAACTGGATCAATTGCCTCAGGCCGACTACAACGCGGTAAAAGATTTAAATGAAGGTGAGATTTCTGATCCCTATCAAACTCAGGATGACCAGGGAAAAATGATCTTTAAAATCACCAGGTTGCAGGAAAGAATAGGAGAACACAAGGCCAACCTGGAAAACGATTTCAGCACCATCCAGCAGATGGCACTGGAACAGGAACACCGAAAGGTTATACAAAACTGGATTAGAAAGAAAAAATCAAATACCTATATTCATATAGATGATTCTTTTAAAAAGTGCCAAATAGCTGTGCAATAAACCATCTTGCCAACCAGGCATTGTGATATATGCCTGGTTGTGTTTTAATAAACCACCACACGAACCATGAACACCCAATCAGCCATATCTGTAAAAAAAATATTCATCTTAACACTCCTTTTTGTTATGGCAACGGGGATTGCACAGGCTCAAAAAAAAAAGAAAACACGAAGGATTGAAATTGAGCACGCGGATAGTCTGGTTTATAATGCAAAGGTCCATCCTGACGTCAGGAAGTTCATCGGCAATGTGAGGTTTAAACACAATGACTTCATTATGTCCTGTGACAGTGCCTACTCCTATACAAACCGCAATAAAATAGATGCCTATGACAATGTCCATATAGAAAGGGGCGATACGCTGGATCTTTACGGTGACTTCCTGAGTTATGAAGGAAATAAAAATTTCGGGCGTGTCAGAGAAAATGTGGTTCTAAGAGATAAAGAGGCCACACTCACTACCGATTCTCTGAACTTTTATACCGAAAACAATTACGCCTACTATTTCGACGGGGGTCAGATAGAAAATGAAGACAAGACCATCACAAGCAGGCAGGGGCATTATTATTCGGACAGAAAAATCGCCAACTTTAAGGACAGTGTGGTGATAAAGGATCCCGATTATACGGTTAACTGTGATACCCTTGAATATAATACAGAAACAGAAATAGCCTACTTTTTCGGGCCAACTCATATTCACAGCGATGAAAACTACCTGTATTGTGAAAACGGATGGTACAAAACCAAAGAATCCCAGTTTTTATTCAGAAAAAATGCTTTTTATCAAAAAGAAGCCCGAAACATCAAAGGCGACACCTTATTTTACGATGATTCACTGGGTTATGGAGAAATCCGAAGCAACGCTGAAATCAGGGATACTACCGAAAATGTCATTCTGAGAGGTAATTATTCAGAATATACCGATGAACCGGAAAAAGCTTTTATGACGGATAGCGCTCATATGATATCCATTGATGATGAGAACGATTCGCTCTACCTCCATGCGGATACACTGAAATCACATTACGATACTACCGGAGAATACAGAATTTTCAAGGCCTATTATCAGGCAAAGATCTACAAATCTAATTTGCAGGGAAAATGTGATTCGTTGTATTATTCGCTCAAAGATTCAATCATCCGGATGTACACAGATCCGGTGATCTGGACGGACAGCAGTCAGGTCACAGCAGAATTCATAGAAATATTTACAGAAAACAACCGGGTAAGCAAATTTATATTACACGATGCTGCCTTTATGATCAGCAGGGAGGCAGAAGACCGGTTCAATCAGATAAAAGGGAAAAAGATGACAGGCCATTTCAAAGACAACAAACTGAAAACAGTTGAGGTAAACGGAAATGGTGAAACCATCTATTATACAAAAAATAAAGAAGCTATAGTGGGAGTAAATAAAGCAGCCAGCAGCAATTTATTGATTCAATTAAAGGATAATCAGGTGGCTCGTGTAACAATGCTGGAAAAACCCGATGGTACATTATATCCCCTTGGAGATATGAAAGAGTCTAAACTGGAGGGATTTCAGTGGCTTGAAGAATTCAGGCCTACCTCCAAATATGATATCTTTTTTACTTCCAGGATTCAAAAACCCGTAAAGGAGAGTAATACAAAGGAGGGCGATACAGGATCTCCCTCCTCCCGGTAAAAACAGGGTGATATGATGATTTCTTAATATTCATCTTCATTAAAGAAAAAATCATCCTTACTTGGATAATCAGGCCAGATGTCCTCTATACTTTCATAGACCTCTCCTTCATCTTCAATTTCCTGTAAATTCTCAATGACTTCCATTGGAGCACCGGAACGAATAGCATAATCAATCAATTCTTCCTTTGTTGCTGGCCAGGGTGCATCTTCTAACTTTGATGCTAATTCAAGCGTCCAATACATAATATAGAAGATTTTTTATGTGTTACTAAAGTTTTGCAAATTTAAAATTAATACGTTAAAAGCAAAACTTTATTATTTGTTTGGATTCCATAATATCTCCTGTACAGTCAAATCTTTCGACAACTTCCTTCAACATTACGCGATAATACTTGTTCACCTTTTTCTTGCTAATTCATTGAATGTTGATTAATAGCCTCATCATCAGGTCAATGGATCGGTTAGCCTTTACTGCTTCACCTCCCACAAAATTATGTTTACTCAGGTGTTTAAATTGAATACGTGATGATATCCCAAGGTATTTGGTTTATACGAACATTTAATTCTCCGGCATTTTAATACCTGATTTTAAAAGTTTCAGGTGAGAGTTCTTTTCTGAAAAAGAGGATTCCCATGTGAAAAAGATCAACGCTTACCTGCACATTTTCATAATCCTGGATCTGATCCCAGGCTGCTTCCATACCAGAGGACCAATGTATATCATCAATGACAATAACGGTGTCGTTATGTACAAAATCCAGTATCAATTCAAAATAATTCAGTGTAGTTTGCTTTTTGTGGTCCCCGTCAATGAAAACCATATCCACTGAGGGCATATGGTCAAGCACCCTGACTAGTTGTACGTCAAACCCTCCATTATAAAGATATACATTTGTAATGCCGAGGGTTTGAAAATTATCCAGTGCTATGCTTAACTTACCCCGCGAAGCTTCTATGCTCCAAACCCTCGCTTTTTCCCATCCGAGGGCCAGATACAAGGTGCTTATACCTACTGAAGTACCCATCTCCAGAATATTAGCAGGCTGTATGTTTCTAACCAGGTAATATAATATCTTACCATATTTATGGGGTACCGAGGAACTTCTTATTATTTTATTCAGCCTGACCCGGTTTGGTTTTTGCCCATATTTTGACCCGGCACCGGCTTCAAATTCACCACAATCTACCACAGTTTTGCTCTTCAGCAGATATTTCCGGAACTTTCTAATACCCTCCAGTACCTTATCATCCTTTTTTGATATCACTTTCCTGTAAAGCTGAAAAATAAAAGGCGAATGCAATCCGTATCCTCTGAAATGCCTGGCAGAAATAAGAAATTGTAAATATTTAAGCCCGAATTTAACCAAAGAAGCAAATGATCTAAAAAAAGCCATCCAAATATGAATTTTCTGTGTGATGAATATTATTTTTATCAAAATTTTAAGGGTTGATGAACGCAACAGTTTTTAACAAAGATATTAAATATCTTCCCGGAGTAGGACCCAAAAGAGCTAAATTATTATCTGAAGAACTTAATATAAGACGTTATGGTGATCTCCTTTATTATTTTCCCTATAAATACATCGATCGCACCCGATTTTACAACATAAAAGATGTTCATCCCGACCTGGCAAACATCCAGATAAAAGGTAAAATTGTGAAATTTGAGCTGGCCGGCAAACCCAACAAAAGAAGACTAATAGGGTATTTTGCAGATGAAACAGGCCTGATCAAACTTGTTTGGTTCAGGGGCATCAACTGGATCAAAAAATCCTATTCCCTGGATAAAGATTATGTGATATTTGGAAAACCCACCGTATTCAATCAGCAAATAAACATCATTCATCCCGAGATAGAATCGCTGGAAGAATATAATTCCAGGATACAACAGGGCCTTGAAGCCCATTACAATACAACGGAAAGATTGAAAAAGAATTACATAAACTCAAAGGTAATCCGAAAATTACAAAACAACCTGCTTCAGGAGGTCAAAGACAAAATCGGGGAGACATTACCGGAAAAACTTATCAATCAACTTAAACTTAATGCTTTAAATGAAGCTTTAATTCACATTCACTTTCCCCAAAACTGGGATCAGTTGCTCAAAGCCCAATACAGGTTGAAATTTGAAGAATTGTTTTATGTGGAATTAAATATACTGGAGCAGAAAAACACGCGTATTCGGAAATTCAGCGGTTTCAATTTTGAAAAGGTAGGAGCGCTGTTTAATTCCTTTTACAATAAAAAACTGCCATTCAAGCTTACCAATGCTCAAAAGAAAGTGCTTAAAGAGATACGCCGGGATTTGGGTTCCGGCTTGCAGATGAATCGCCTGCTTCAGGGAGATGTGGGTAGCGGAAAAACCTTGGTTGCATTGATGAGCATATTAATAGCCCTCGACAACAACTATCAGAGCTGTATCATGGCTCCTACGGAGATTCTTGCCAATCAGCATTATGAAAGTATAACACGATTTCTGGATGACTTACCGGTAAGCGTCAAACTTCTAACAGGCTCAACACCGGCTGTAGAAAGAAAAAAAATTCACGAAGCCCTCCTGAACGGTGAGCTTCAGATATTGATTGGTACCCATGCCCTGATTGAAGACACCGTTCAGTTCAAAAACCTGGGTTTGGTCGTGATTGATGAGCAACACCGTTTTGGAGTGGCTCAAAGGGCCAAACTCTGGAAAAAAAACACCCAGCCTCCTCATGTCCTTGTCATGACTGCCACTCCAATTCCCCGAACACTATCCATGACCATCTACGGAGACCTGGATGTTTCAGTGATTGATGAATTACCGCCGGGAAGAAAACCGGTTAAAACTGTCCATCTTTACGAAGCCAAGCGTTTACGGCTTATTGAATTCATGAGGAAGATGATTCACAAGGGGAGACAAATTTACATCGTTTATCCCCTGATCAGAGAATCCGAAAAACTTGACCTGAAAGACCTTGAAGAAGGATACGAGACCATACTTCGCTATTTTCCCCCTCCCAAATATGCAGTTAGTGTAGTACACGGAAGGATGAAGCCGGAGGAGAAAGCCAAATCCATGGGGCTTTTTGCCCGTGGTCAAACAAACATCATGGTATCCACAACTGTTATAGAAGTAGGCGTGGACGTTCCCAATGCCTCGGTAATGGTCATCGAAAACGCCGAACGATTTGGTTTGTCTCAATTGCACCAGCTAAGGGGAAGAATAGGAAGGGGCAAATATCAAAGCTACTGTGTGCTTATGACCTCAGACAAACTTTCTGAAGAAGCCAGAAAGAGAATACAGGCACTGGTCCAAAGCAATGACGGATTCGAAATAGCAGAAGCCGACCTGCAGTTAAGGGGACCGGGCGATATTGAAGGTACTCAGCAAAGTGGCATACCTTTTGATCTTAAAATTGCGAATCTCGGTAAAGATTCGGAAATATTAACCCATGCAAGAAAGGTAGCTATGGAAATACTTGAAGATGACCCCGAACTGAAAAGTGAAGCGCATGGTATCGTGAAGGAACAACTTAGATTGATCAGGAAAAGATCAAAGAACTACAGTGTAGTAAGTTAATAAAAAGGAGATTTATGATGAAGAAGATAGGTTTGATCATATTGTTTTTGGGCATTATACTTTTTTCTGAAGGACAAAATCACAATCCCGATTGTATCCCTTCCTATAAAAATTTTGAGTCCGGAGAAAAAATCAAATATGTGCTAACCTACAACTGGTTTCTGGTATGGACGGATGTCGGGGAAGTTACCTTTGAGGTGAATGAAGCCATGAGAAACAATCAGAATGCTTACCATCTGATAGGCAAAGGCAAAACCTATAAATTTTATGACTGGTTTTATGAGGTAAGAGATATCTATGAAACCTGGGTGGACCCGGAAACCCTGAAACCCTATTATTACAAGCGGGACGTTAACGAGGGTGGCTATAAGATTGATATCACCTATGAATACAACTGGAACGACAGCGTGGCTTATGCACAGTCTAAAAAAACCCGTCAACCCTTTAAGAAGGATACCATTCCACTCACCAACTGCACCCACGATATTATGTCCATCATCTATTATGCAAGATCCATCGATTTCTCAAAATATGAAGTGGGAGAAAAAATACCCCTTACGCTACTCCTCGACAGCCAGATTGAACCGATATATATCAGATACCTTGGCAAAGAGGAAAGAAGGGTGCGGGGAATGGGCAAATTCAATTGCATCAAATTTTCCGGTTACCTGGTCCCGGGGGATGTCTTTAAAGGCGGAGAAGATCTTGAAGTTTGGATAACCGATGATCAAAACCGTTTGCCTGTATGGATAGAAAGCCCGATCAAAGTGGGAAAGATCAAAGCCAGAATGGTGGATTATGAAGGACTAAGGTATGAACTTGACTCCAAAATAAATTAAACGGCTGGATTTTCCCTGTCTTTAGCCAAATAAAGCAACCCATAGAAAAAACCAAAGAAAATCACCCCATCTTCCCTGAATAACATTGATTTGAAAAACAAATGGATCATTATTAAAATCAGAAATCCCAGAAGAAAATAGTCTTTGGTTTGAATGGCCCTCCA